>NZ_JADEXO010000009.1 GCF_015207105.1 cf. Phormidesmis sp. LEGE 11477 | reverse complement strand
ATTTGGTCGTGTCGCCAAGCCAAGCGGCGGTCGCCCGCCGCTGCCAACGCGCTTGATGGTGGGCTTGCACTACCTCAAAGCTTTGTATGACGAAAGCGATGAGTCCGTGGTGGCAAAATGGGTCGAGAATCCCTACTGGCAGTATTTTTGCGGTGAGACGGTGTTTCAGCATGAATTGCCTTGCCATCCGACTAGTTTAGTGAAGTGGCGCAAGCAAGTGGGGACTGAAGGAATTGAGCAGTTGTTGGGCCAAGTGATTCGCAGCGCGATGGATATGGCAATGCTAAAACCGAGAGAAATTGAGCGCGTGAATGTAGACACAACTGTACAAGAAAAAGCAGTGGCTTTCCCGACCGATGCAAGACTTTATCAACAAGCCAGGAAAACGCTGGTACGGGCCGCTAGAAAGAGAAATATAAAACTGCGTCAAAGCTATGTCCGCGTTGGCAAGTACGCCTTCTTCAAACAGAGTCGTTACCGGGCGGCTAGCCAGCTAAAACGAGCGAAGAAGTACAGCCGAAAACTACGCACTTACCTCGGTCGTGTGATTCGAGATATTGAAAGAAAACTACCGCAGCCAGATGCTCAAATGGCCATGTTGTTGGAGAGAGCGAAACAGATTAAACAACAACAGCGGAGTGATTCTAATAAGCTCTACAGTATGCATGCGCCAGAGGTAGAGTGCATCGCCAAAGGCAAAGTCAACAAACGCTACGAGTTTGGCTGCAAAGTAGTGCTCGTGACAACCAGCCTTAGCAATTGGATTGTCGGCACCCTGGCTGTCCACGGCAATCCTTACGACGGGGCCACCTTGAGCGACGCAGTTGAGCAGACGCATCGGCTCACCGGAACAACGCCGCAGCAAGCTGCTGTGGATAAGGGGTTCAGAGGCTGCAAGTACCATCCGCCTGCTGTGCAAGTCCTCGTCGCCGGGACTCGCAAGTTCAAGGGCGTCCTCAAACGATTAGTCAAGCGGCGCAGTGCTATCGAGCCGGTCATTGGCCACCTCAAGCAAGACCACGCCCTGAAGCGCAATTATCTACAGGGCAGCTCAGGTGACTGCATCAACGCATTGCTCGCGGCCTGCGGCTTCAACCTCCGCAAACTCTATCGCGGCTTGCTCATGTGCTCGTCGTGATTTAGCGTTGGCGTAGCCTCTCTTTGAGAATCGCCTACGGCTTAGCTGAGGTTTTTCAGGGACGACTAGCTAGCGGTAGTGCAGATAAAACAGTGATTATATGGAATGTAGAGAGTGGAGAGATAGAAACAGTTCTAACAGAGCCAGAGGGTATGGTGCTATCCCTAACTTTCAGCCGAGATGAGAAAACGCTCGCTATTGGGGGTGGTGATGGAACTATTCGTTTATGGAACCTGGCTCAGAAGAAATACCAGAACTTTATCTTGCAGCAAGATTTTTGGGTTAGATCAGTAGACTTTGATCCAGAGGGAGATGTATTAGTTAGTGGTGACGACGAAGCAAAAATACAGTTTTGGGATGTCGAAAGTAATAATCGTCTTAGAAAATCGCAAGGATACATGAATGCGGTTAGGGCAATTGTTGTACCCGAAAAATTTATGGATAAAGAAAAATCTACCCATGTTCTGGTCAGTGGTGGAGACGATGGAATCGTAAGACAGTGGAACTACCAAACGGGAGAGTATATTAGTACACTGAATAAGCACGAAGGTTGGGTTTGGGCTGTTGACTGTAGTGCTGATGGTCGCTGGATTGCCAGTGGTGATACTACGATTAAACTTAAGAACATTCAAACCCAAGTCCTCTATGAACTCAGCGGTCACGAAGACAGTTTATGGGCCGTTGCCTTTAGTCCTAACAGCAAATTACTAGCTAGCTGTAGCTACGATAAAACGATACGACTATGGAATGTTGCAACACAGAGATGCGTTGCTAAGATCAATACAGAGCAGATAGCCCGAAATATTGTATTTACTCCTGACAGTAGTTGTCTCATAGTTTGCTCAGATGACAAAAGAGTTAAGCGTTTTAGAATAGATATAGAATCGCTTCCAGGCGAGGATGTAGCGATGCTATTAAATGATGATTCAGAAATTATCTTTGAGCATCTCGATATTGCGCGGTCAGCTTCTTTTAACCCTGCTGGAACGCTCCTTGCTACCAGTAGTGATGATTGTACAGTGTCCCTAATCGATCTAGAAAGGAATCAGTCTACTCTATTGAGGCAGCATTCATCTTCTGTATATGCAACAGCTTTCAGCCCGGATGGGAGATGGTTGGCAAGTGCAAGTGCTGATAATACAGCCGTGATATGGGACGTGGAAAAATGCAGCAGTAGGCATGTGTTGATAGGTCATACGTCTTCTGTTTGGTCAATAGCCTTTAGTCTCGATAGTGCTTCTGTATTTACAGGCAGTGAAGACGGCACAATAAAGTGTTGGAGTGTTGAAACGGGAGAGCAGTCTCGTAAGCCTTTAGTGATTTACAGGCCATACAACAACATGAATATCACTGGAGTCGATCTCAACAGTGCTGTGAAGAATAATTTAAGAGACCTGGGTGCAGTAGCGTATAACTGATAGGCGTTCAACTTAACGCTCGCACCTTGTCGTAACATTTAGGGCAGCTTAGCTCAGAGGGGTCGCATGTGCGCCAGCCCCAAGTACCTGCTTTTGGACGCTCTCCGCAGAGTGCTGGAGAGAACCAGCGACCGTAATCGGGAGGAGCCTGTGCGATCGCATGAACTGTTCGATTTATTGTCGTTGCACCCTTTGCATCTTTGAGGACATATTTGATAACCGCCTTCGGACGAGGTTCTACCGTGTCAGCGGTAACGTCTTCTTTTTGCTCTATGGTGAACTCTTCAGATTTGCTCACCAACTGGTCTGCTTCGCCAAAGTCCCAGGCGATCGCGTCTGCTACTTCAGCGGCTTGTTGTATGAGTGCTAGGCACTGCGCAACTTTAGCCTGCTGATTGCGAGCATAAATCTTTTGTTCCCATTCCTGCACGTCTTCAGCCTTCAGACTCATCGTTCGCTTGCCGTTCGGGAGTGTTTTACCTTTCGGCGCTCGCACTCTGGTGTAGGTGCTACCGTTGCCAGGACTATGTTGTTCCAGCGTCAGTCCTAACACCTGTTCATCCACAGGGATAGTGTCCCGCATTGCCTCAAGCTGTTCAGAGAGGTTCGCTATTTGCTGCTTTAAAGACGCCATATCCAGGCAGACATATTTGGTGAACTATCTGCAACCTAACACTAATTGGTGAAAGCAAATTATATGTTCACCAAGAGTGGATGGAGTGTAGAGATTCGATGCCGATAGGATGTTCGCGCCCTCTCAGCCTTGAAAGAGTGCGCATATTTATGGTTCTAGCTAAACTAAGTTTTTAATATGCTAGAACTATAAATATGTACAGCGAGCTATCTTTTGGTATTGGTTTCCCAAAAGTCCGACTTTTTTCTGTAACTGTATACCCTCTACCTATTGGGACTTCTGACTAAGATCTACACCCACAGAGTGCCCCTTTTCAATCAGTCATTCTGGATAGGCGAATTGGTCGTTGCGATCACCCATCATTTCCAAGAGATCGAGCGCCGTAAGGTGGTCGCCTAAAGCCCAGTGCGACTCACGCAATGCCTGCCACCGATAATCTTGATGGTGATCGCCGCACCATTCCGAGTATTTCTGCATGAGGCAGTGCCAGCGATGAGATGTTGCTAGTCGCGGTAGACCAGATCTCGAAAGGTCTTACAGACAATACAGTGAATTGCTTTGTTTAAATATTGTAGTTCTAGCTATATATTATTACAATATAGCTAGAACTACAATACAAGCGAACACCACCATGCCACAGAAGAAATGCGGCTTCGGCTTTTGTTGTGCGTCTATGATGATGCAACCGGGATTAGAGCCAAAGAACTGCCCGAACTGGAAAACCTGTGGCAAGGTACAGGAATATAGCCCGGATGAAGTCATCGAGTTGCAACGGGTTCGCATCGTTCAGGCGGAACGAGAACTTTATCAATTTCGTATCACTCGGCATGAAGCAGCCATCATGATGTTACAACAGCGCGGTAACTCTCAATCGCTGGAAGACTTTGAGCTGCCAGCGCAGCAGTCAGCAATCGCACAGAGCTTAACGGAACTGCAAGACAACTTGGCACTCCTGACAGAGAACTACGTAGCTCCTCTGGAAGTGAATGCTCATCGTTATAATGTGAAGCGCCCTGGCCGCATTTACCGCAATGAGGAAGGACAGCTCTGCCAGGAGCGCCGGATATACTGGTACAACAAATTGACAGCTAGTCGGCCCATCTTTGAACCGTCTGAAGACGCACCCCTCGAAGAAGGCTTGGAAGAAAAACGTCCTGTTAGAGCCATCCACCTCAGCCACGATAATGATCCGCGCAATATGGAAGGGCGACTGGGCCTGGAGCGGCGCAACCGTTTGATGGCCATCCATACGCAGCTACAAGTTGCTGCCGATGCACTGGCAGAGGCTAATGCGATCGCTACAGCACCAATGGGTAATGTTCTAGCAGAATTACATGAATTAATAGCTAGAACTCCAGACATTGAAGTAAATGCCGTGGCAGAGTCGGAAGCTGCTGAGTCCGAGGATGCAGCCGTACCTGACGATGTGGATGTGTAACCTTGTGTGAGCCATAAGATTGCTCAACTGATGGGATGGTTGAACCAGTCGCTTCCAGGTATAGGGTGAGGACTTGCAGCATTCTCGGTTGCCATGACAGTCATTGCGGCGAACGCAGAAACCGCTAGTTGAATGCTATTAGCCGGATTGCGTATCGCGAGCTTTCGATAAGCATCACGGTCTTCAGTCAACTTAACCAAGGGTTGAGATGCTTGCCAAGTTGACGGCGCTGTCTTGTGCAACGGTAAGCTGCCGAACGCAGCTTATATCAAACTGTTTACGAATTCCTGAAAAGCCATGTTCCCACAACCTCTAAGCCGCAGTCATTTGATAGGTACTGCGATCGCCCCGATGCCAGTCACCTGCTCGAACGCCGCCCGACAGCACGTTCGATACGCGGTTGCGAGCCTTCAAGTACTGCGCTTTAGGCATTGCCTCTTTGAATAGAGCCTCCATAACCTCAGCAATTTTGAATCCTTTCTCCGGCTGCGTGGCCAGTACTAGCTTCACAGCATCTGGAATTGACTGATTCTTTACTCCAGGGCGCATGTACTTTTGCCAGTCAGCAGCGCGACCGTCTTTCTTCTTGGTGGTCTTAGCTTTGGTTTTAGCTGCTGGCTTCGACGCTTTGGCCGAACTGTTGAGCGTATCTGGTTCCTGCTCCGATGACGCAACGTCTGCTTTTTCTGGAAGTGTGGTGGTGATTGATGAGCCATCTCCAGCAGCATCTCTTATGCTTGCTGAAGACGCTTGCTCGAACATTGGCAAGACTGCGCGGATGCCGCTGAGCTTTTTCTGAACGGCTGCTAGCTGCGCGGATAAGCTTTCTTCTTGAGCTGCAAGTTCAGATTCAATTTCCTGGAGTTGGGGTAGGACAGTTGTTGTCATATATAAATAGTGGTGTTTCTCTTTACAGTCGTTGATGATAGCGTAACGTCTACTTCTTTAGCTATTTGTACGATCCGGATGCTTAGAACTTGTTGTACACGAAGCCTTTTGACAAAAAGATAAGGAATAATAATATCTCTGACTCTGTTCAGGCGTTGGTGAAGTTCCCTCTGCGAGAATCGTTCGTCCAAAACCTCTAGCGGGATCGCCTTTAAGAAGGTTGATAAATCCCTGTCTCGCTTGCTAGATGAACCTCAACTGCCCCTTTTATTTATTTCTGTTTTTGTTCACAGTATATGGCGGCTTG
Source organism: cf. Phormidesmis sp. LEGE 11477 (assembly GCF_015207105.1). Lineage (GTDB taxonomy): Bacteria > Cyanobacteriota > Cyanobacteriia > Phormidesmidales > Phormidesmidaceae > Phormidesmis. The sequence goes on along the minus strand of NZ_JADEXO010000009.1, from coordinate 87,237 downwards.
TAGCTGATGCTTTCCAGGCCAATCAAGACAGCGCCAGACACAATTCCTGTCCAAAAGCTTAGGTGACCGGCCTGACTCGCCAACAAATCACTTGGCGAAAAGACTAGCAAACCGCAGCCGCCGAAGATTCCTAACAGTGCGACGAGGCGCAGCAGATGATTGACCTCAATCGCGTTTGTCTGTGTCAGTCTTATGGCTAACTGGACTGCTCGGAAATCGTTTGAATAACAAAAGACTATAGGGCCTTTGATAGTCGTGCCCCGTAGATGTTCGGCGATTCGAGACGCAGATTTAGACAACAAGATAATCAAGGCAAGTCCTCTTTTTCGAGAAGCTTATTTTTGCAGTTGGGATACATCGTTCCTATCTCGGATTCATCATAGCGGCCAGTAGCTCTTTTTGACTCAGAAGACGCTTTGCATCGTTGGTAAGAGAGTTGTGCAAGATGCTGCTACAGTGTTGTGCATAACTCTCTGTTCGTTGGAAGTTTTGGATGTGAGAGGAAAAATGAGACGGATCAAGTTAGAAGAGAAGCCTATAAGCCCTTTTAACCAGGGTTTGCGCCGAGGGATCGAGATTACCGCCGTCGCCTTCGTACCGATACTGCTGTGGTTGCTCGGGATGATTGGCTATTGGTTGATAGAGGGCGACCGCACTGATGTTTCGCAGCCGCCTGCCGTTGAAGTGCCAGTACCCGTTGAGCAAGATCAGCAATGATGAGCCAGTCGGCACAGGTGCTGAGCGCCCTTCGTTCAGGTGATTTGGTTTATGCTCGCGCGGCTGAATGCTTCGAAGGCGTTTGCAGCTTCGGTTGTGCTACCGCCTTCGGGCCGATTTTGATTGCCGATGCGCTGATGCTTCCGGCTTGGTCGCGAGTAGAGCTGTTGCCCCCGTTCTAAACTTCTGATAGTTGAGAGATGCGATCGCCTTCCAAAAGCGATTGCATCTCTCAAACACGATGCAGCGCTGTGCGCCGACGCTATGAGAGTGATATGCAGAATTTCGTTTCAGATCTGCGATCGCTCTTATCTAACCCACACATTTGAGGCATTTACAATGTTTGAGATTATAGACACAGCTGTAACAAACGCACTGACTGCGATGGTTTACGGTGTTCCAGCTTTAGTAACGATTGCGTTTATTCACTTCGTGGCAACCCATCCAGCACCACAACAGGATGAGTTCTTCCCATCTACCTCAGTTCAAGAGCCACAGACCGCAGCAGACAGCCAGAAACTCATCGTTCAACCGATAGAGAGACAGGAGGTAGTTCCGGTAGCAAACTTGCCAGAGCCAATCGTAGCTGCTGTTGAGTGTGCGCCAGTCGATTGGACGCTCTGGAAGGTAGCCGATTTAAGAGATAAAGCCATCAGGAAAGTCTTCAATATTCAAGGTCAGCAAAACCGCCAAAAGCTTAAGAAGCAGGCGCTGATTGATCGATACAAATCAGCCTTTGCAGGAGGCTTTGCAGCTAATTTGCAGGCACTGGATTGAAACAGCTCAATAGCTAGCTAGTCGCTGCGCGATGGGTGGATGACATTCATCCATTGCGTAAAGATGCATCCAGCAAAGATAAAACAACAGTTCGGCTCCAAGCTAAAATCGCTGAGCGCTAGTCAGTCACCACATAGAGTCTTCAGCGATTGGCTGGAGATCGCGGCTATTACTCTGCATCAGCTTCCTTACCACAGCGGCGAGCTAGCAAAAGACACTGCCTTTGAGACGCTAGAAGCTCAATATATGGAGCGCGTGAAGGCGTACAGCCGTGAGAAGCTAAACAGCTTTTCTGAAATGCTGTCGTTGCTGATACTGGCGCACAACGGTAGCTACAGCGACTTCCTGGGAGAGATTGCAGGCGAGTACGAGCTACTGAATAAGCGCGTTGGTCAGTTCTTCACGCCGTACCATTTGTGCAGACTACTTGCCAAGGTATCGGTGGGTAATGTGCGATCGCTCGTCGAAGAGAAAGGCATCGTCACCGTTTGCGAGCCAGCGGTCGGTGCAGGCGGGCTGGTAATTGCCACCGCTGAAGAAGCGGCTAGTCAGGGCGTCGATCCGTGCGCCTATATGCAGTTCGACTGTACTGATGTTAGCCGCGATGCCTTCAACATGGCTTATATCCAGCTTTCTGCATTAGGTCTTCAGGCGATTGTACGCCACGGTAATACACTGAGCGATGAGTACTGGGAGCATCGCCCAACGCCGCAGCTGCGGATGTTTGAGCAGTGGCTAGCGCCCAGGCGTAAAGCGCAACAGTTAGTCCAAGCAATGCAGTCTATACTCGCGGGCACTTCTGCTGCTGAGCCTGAAGCCTGCGATTCGCTACCAGCCTACGAAAAGTCGTCTGGCCAAACGCTTTTCGATCTAGAGCAGTTTGCTGGAGAGTCTCTAACGAGGAAACGATCGCCTCAGAAGCTTGATGTCGTGCTAGATAGACAGATGGATCTGTTCGGCTAATGGACTTCCTACTTGCGTCGTAAAGCTGCTGTGCAGTGGCTCTATGACGTAATTCCTTTGAGTGAAACAGACATGAATAAGCAATCGGAAAACCGAATAGTTCATATACATGTGGCTTACCTTCAAGTACTTCAACTGCCTTTGTTTGAGAGTTTGATTCCTGACTATTTGCAGACACTGGCTTTGGAAGAACAGGAGGTACTTCTAAGACGCGCTAGGAAGTGGCTTTGGCGGTATTGGGATAAGCGAACCCAGACGCTGAAGTATCCGCGCTATCTAGCCTCTGTTGGCCAGCTCAATAAAGAAACGCTCTGTGCCTACTTGTTTATCGTCAACTATGCATATGGGGACGATTTCATAGCGCAATAAGCGCCGTGCGCTGATGGTCTGAGAGCCTGATTCATCTCTCAGGCCATCTTAAATATGAGGATAGAATAATGAACAACTTCCAGGAAATTATCCCTTTAATTCAGGATGATTCACAGTTAGAGACCGAGTTCACTTGCTCGATTGAGTATAGCGAATGGCTCATTGAGGCTAAGTTTCGCTTTCACTTGCCAGCTCGCTGTGTTCGTGTGACGGTTGCGAAAGGTAATACAGAGCGATGCATCAACCTTCGTGCCGACCGAAGTACGACCACTGCTGATTCGTCTGTATCAGCAGGATTCAATACCGCTCATCTGACAATCTCAGATTCCCAGATTCCTTGGGCGCACGGTCTGGATTTCCAGGCACTGCAATATGCGATCGCCGTGGCTGATTGGGTTAGCCGGTTCCTTTGCCTAACGGCAGAGAAGCCCGCTATCGAAGCTCAAAAGGCCATCGAAGCTATGTGCGCCGAGCTAGGCCGTCGATTGGCTAAAGGCGACAGTTCCTTCTCCCAATGTCTCTAAGTTGATCAGTTGTTGCCCTCAGCGTTTCTACAGCGCTGAGGGCATTTTCTTGACCGCCTCTGCTTCGCAGCGATGGTCTGAAGCATTTAGATAAATCCGATGGCAATAGATCAAGCGACTGCTGATTACGAACGTGAGCAAGAGAATAGAACAACAATTCAAGATGATTGGGCCGATTGGAACGAGCGGGAAACACCTCCACCTCCCAGTCAGTCTCTGTCACCAGTTTGCGCTCAGTGTATCAACTGGCAACCTGAGCGACAGCTGCATCTAGTTGATGGGACTACCCAGCGTAGGGAGAGATTTTGTGCGACCAGAGCGGCAGCTAACTTGCCACAGATGGCACAGAACTATGCATCCGAATGTCAGTTTTACGAAGAAGAAGTTCCGTTTTAGATCGGTTCCGTAACCTCATTCGCTCAGTCGAATGAGGTTGTCTCTTGCTGCGCAATGAGCGACTGAAGTTAATGAGGAAAACCCATGCATTCAACAATTCAAGACATTCTTCCGCTCTTAGCACGCATTGCGGTCGCCTTAGAATCTAGAACCCAGCCAAAGGCAGCAGAAGGCTTCCTCGACTATGGCAAGAAGATCTTCTGCAACGTTACTAAAGGCAACGGTGACGGCTGGTATGTCCTTCACGATGGCGTCGCGACCACGCAGATGCCCGTCTTCCGAGGCAATGTCCTTAGCATCAGCTTTCCAACCGTAGAGCGCCGCAACCAAGACGTTCGTAAGTTCCACCTGGTGATGCAAGCAAACAGCGAAACTGTTGTGTTCGAGTCTGGCCACGACTGCTTCTTCAGCAAGACGGTACTCGCGGCGTTTGCTGCGGTGCCACCAGCCGTTCTGACGCAGCGCATCCAGTTGGCAACCTACGTTAAGATGCTGAAGTCCGGCGACAAGACGTTAGCTGTCTCGTTGCGAGCTGCTGATGGCACGAAGCTGTCGTCGGAGTGGACAAACGATGATGACTGGAAAGCGATTGCGGTTGTTGCCATCAACAATGTGAATGAAGCGAATGACCGTAGCTAGGTTGCTGAGTTGTCTGTAAGAAAGAGCCTTGTTCGAGCAATCGGATAAGGCTTTTTCTTTTGCTGCGCGGTGCGCCGATGCCATGAAGTTCATTTGAGAATGACGATGGCAACACGCAAGAAGTCGAAGACTGACCACTACCAGCTTGTTATTGACCAGCTCCTATCCTTACTAGAGCAGGGCACCCTACCTTGGCAGCGCGGTTGGGCAACAACGCCGTACTGCAATGCTCATTCAGGGCACCGCTATAGCGGCATCAACCCCGTACTCGCAGAGATCTCCGTGATGACTCGCGGCTATAACTCAACCCTGTTCGTAGGCTTTGGCCAAGCGAAAGAGATGGGCTTGAAAATGACGAAAGGCAGCAAGGCAACCTGGCTGCGAGTAGGCGGCAGCGCAAAGAAAGAAGAGACTGACCCAGCGACTGGCGAAGTGAAAGAAAAGCGCTTTGGCTTCAGTAAGTGGATTAAGGTCTTCAACCTGGATTGCTTTACCGATGAAGACGCCGACGTGAAGATCTCTGAACTCATTGAGCGCTATCGAGGCGAGCCTAATGCCGCGCCGCGTCTAGATGAGGCTGAGCGTCTAATTGCAGCGCAGCAGGCGGAGGTGACCTTCGGCGGGAATCGAGCCTGCTACGTGCCGAAGCGCGATCAGATAAATATGCCTGTCTATGAGAGCTTCTCCAGTGCTGAGGCGTACTATGCGACCTTCATTCACGAGCTGTCCCATCGCACCGGACACAAACTCCGACTAGACCGAGATCTCACTTCAAAGAAGGGTAGCGCTGGCTATGCCTTCGAGGAGCTGATTGCGGACATGTCGGCAGCGTTCGTTTGCAACGTGTTGGGCATCAAACCTGACCTAGAGCATCATGCAAGCTACTTGGCCAGTTGGATGCGTCTCATTGCCGACGACAAGCAAGCGTTCTTCCGAGCGTCTCATCAGGCAAAGTTGGCGGCTGACCTGCTGCTAGAGAATGCTGGACTGCTGCCTGAAGAACCTGCCACTTAAGCTGTTTAGCAGTGTTGATGCAGTCTCTTTTGCGGAGCATCACCCCACCGGGACTTCCTGGTGGGGTTTGCTCTTGCTGCGCAAGGAAGTTCTGAACGGGTCTCTACTTGAGGCCCACAGCAAAGGAATCATTCCTATGTCGAATAAGAAACCATTCTCGTTATCATCGCTTTCAAAGAACTTCCCACTCGATCAACCTTGCCAGCTATGGGCAGTGATTCAAGCCTCAAGCCATACCGACCCAGATGAGCAAAAGGCAGTGGCCAGAGCGATCGCTAAAGACATACTTAGCACCTACGCGAACCGATATGTGAACGCTTACTATCACGAGGTTTGCCAGCTGCACAGTGGTAGACCGTTTGCGGCTTACAACATCACGGCGCTTTTCCGTGACTTACCGAAGTTTGCTAAACGAGCGTCGAAGAAGCGAGAGAAAACGGTGCTTGGCTGGGTCTACGGCTTCCTCACAAAAGCAGGCGAAGAAGAGCTTCTGTTGGCCTTTGAAAAGAGCATCATAGCCAGCCTTGCCAAATAAATAATGCGATCATTAACAATCACTCATAGGATGCCGTCAATCGTATAAATCCATTGTCATAGAGCCACTTCGCGGTGGTTCTATGACGTTTTTCTTGAAGAGATTATGATGAGCGAACAGGTGAAGTTGGCACTGCCAGAGTCGTCGCCGTACCAGTGCGACCGCGATTTCATATTGACAGAAGATGGCGGTCGGTTTTGCTGGGAAGGCACGGGCGACTACGAGGGCGACCACTGCGGCTTCGAGAGCCATCGTAGGATTGAGGACGCTGCTGCCGATGCTATCTTTCGGCTGTCAATTGCTGATGGAGAAGATGTTGCAACAGCTGTTCTTGCCGTATATGCGGTTGGCTTGCCGACAGACCATCTCGACCTCGAATACATCGACTATCTCTGACTTTCTCTCTGCTGAGTCTCTAGCGCTACCGCTGCGCTAGAGTTCTCTTTTTATAACAAACGCTGTGCGTTGAGCGACTGCCCTTAAAAAGCAGAGTTTGTTCAATGCAACTTTCATTATTTGAATCTTCTCGCGGCGTTCCTGGCTTCATGCAATCGGTGCTAGATGCTGGCGCTACGTTGGCCGTTTCGGTCAGCGGTGGCAAAGATAGCGATGCAATGCTGCGTTATCTGGCTAGTACACACAGCACTAAGAACTGGACAGGCGAGCTGTTTTCGCTGTTCTGTGACCTTGGCCGGATCGAATGGCCTGGTGTTTCTGAACATTTGCACAAGGTTTGCGCGGAGTTGCATGTTCCGCTAACAAAGCTATATCCGAAGCGCTCAATGATTGATGAGTGGCAGCACCGCCATGAGACGATTCTCTCAAAGCAGCAGGAGAAACCCTTCTGGAGTAGCAGCGCAGCCCGTTACTGTACCAAACATGAGAAAACGCAGCCTGCTGATAAGCTCCTGCGGGGCCACCAGTTTGTCGTGTGCGCGATTGGTCTGCGGGCTGAAGAGTCTTCTGCGAGAGCAAAGAAACCGCGCTATCAGGTACGTAACGACATTGCCTCTGTATGGTACAAAACGCCCCAAAGTTGTAAGAGTGCCGAAGAAAAAGAACGATGGGCGGAGCAGGCGTATCAGAACTGGCTAGACAATGACAGAAAAGGTCGATTCGCGCTTTCATGGCATCCGATTCATGATTGGAGCCTAGCAGAGGTTTGGCAGCAAAATGGAACCTCTTGTGAGGATGTTGCTAGGCGCAGTACCCTGTACCAATCGGGTGAGCTTAAACAGGCACTTCAAGGCTTTCCTTGTCATTGGGCCTATGTTTCGAGCAATAGCCGTTTGTCCTGTTCTCTATGCGTTCTAGCGAGTAGTCATGACATTCTCAACGGCGCACAGCATAACCTTCGTACCTGGACAGAGCTGGCGCTGATGGAGGTGACTAGCGGTTGGAGCTTTCAGCAGGGCCGATGGCTCTTATCGCTGGCTAGTGAGGATATAGCGCTGTCATTGGTGAAGGAAAAGCAGCTGCGCAAAGTGCTGTGCGATCTCCAGTTAGTTCAACCTGTCAATCCGATTTTCCTTCTCAGTTTGATCCGTTTGTGCAAGTTAGCTCAGCTAACGTTCTGGACGGAAGAGGCCGTTGTTGCGATCGCTAATCAGCTACGCATCTGTTCCATTCCAGAATAGGGCTGAGGTGCATTCAATCTTCGTAATTCTCTCGCTTTTATCCCCGCTCGAATTATCGAGCGGGATTTCCCCCCTCTACCTTCTACAGCTTACTGGCCGAGTAGCTCCCGTGGGTTGCCTTTGCCTTCGCAAAGAGACACTGACAAATGAGGATTTTCCTATGATTAACAGATTCAGTGCCGGACAGCTTGTGAAAGTTAACGCACCCCGTTGTTTGGCCTATGGCAGATACGGCCTAGTGCTAATGACGCGGGGCGATCAGTCGCAAATCAGGTTTGCTGACTTGCCGAAAGCGAGCCAACCCAGTCAAAATCCAGCTGGCTTTGTACAGTTCTTCAGCCACGAAGATCTAGATCTGATAGAGGGTGTACCTATTGCAGCTTGCTATCTGCTTATTTCTGTTTCTACTTTGGTAGGGACGCAGGAGCACATCAGGTATGCGATCGCTCACGGCGACATTGACGAAGCGCCAGAAGCGATCGCGAATACGGTCGCCGCTAGATTCTTTGGAAGTTTGGGTGAATGGGACGGTGAGTTTTATCTTTGGCAGAACTCGCCACATGCAGCAAAGTTGCTGAAGTTTGAGCTGATTACAGTCGCTCAGTACATTGAGCTGAGCCGTACGACGCCCGACTACGACCTGGGTACTAGATGGGGCTATCAATCCGTTTTAAGTTCCTGCAAATAGATCCCTCTCTCCTCACTAGCTCGCTCTAGTGGGGATTTCTTTTGCTGCGCAAAGAGCGGATGAACAGGGCTTCGCAAGTCGAAGTCCACAACAGGCTAAAGAACATGAAAACGGGAAGAACATTGACTGAGATGGCCCAAGCACTGGAAACGCAGCAAGCGCTGAAGAAAGACTATGTGGCCGATACTCGTGCCCTGGAGATGACGCCTGCGGGTCAGCTAGCGATCGCTAACAATACAACGCAGACCTTCGACGTTACCTCCAACGCGCACCGACAGATTGGCGACCGCATTGGCATTCCCGCTAAGTACTACAACCGGATGCTCACCAAAGCACCCGAGCTGCTACGAGCGAACGTCAATCACTGGTTCCAGACGAATCCAGAGCAGCGGATGATTCGCACGTTGGGCGAGAGTGCCCGCGCTTTCCTCAGCCGCCGCTACCGTCGTTTGGACAACTTCGATCTCGCTGAAGCCGTGCTGCCAACGCTGCTTCAAATGGAAGGTGCTCAGGTGATGTCCTGCGAGCTGACCGAGACGCGAATGTACCTGAAGGTCGTTACGGCAAAGGTACAGGCTGACGTGAAAGTTGGAGATCCTGTGCAAGCGGGTGTCTGTATCTCGAACTCGGAGATCGGCATGGGCGCACTGCGCGTCGAGCCGCTGGTCTACCGTTTGGTTTGCACGAACGGTATGGTCACGCCTGACCGTTCTGCCCGTAACCGATTTACTCACCTGGGTCGAGCCGCTGCGGATACGCCAGATGCCTACGAACTGTTCTCCGATCAGACGCTAGCAGCCGATAATGCAGCCTTCTTCCTGAAGGTGCAAGACCTGGTTCGCGATGCGGTTGACCGTACCAAGTTCGAGGCGCTAGTTGCTCAGATGCGGGCGACCACGGAGCATCGCATCGAAGGCAACCCGGTGAAGGCCGTTGAGCTGCTCTCGAATAAGTTCAAGCTTCAGCAAAGCGAAAGCTCAGGCGTCCTCCAGCATCTGATCCAAGGCGGCGACTTGAGCCAGTGGGGGCTGCTGAATGCAGTGACTCGCACTGCTCAAGATGTTGAGTCCTACGACCGCGCGACTGAGCTAGAAGAGTTGGGTGCGACGGTGATGTCCTTGCCGAGCGCTCAGTGGAAGCAGCTTGCTACTGCCGTCTAGCTGATGGTCGGTTGAATAACAACGCTTAACCTCACCAGGATTTCCTGGTGAGGTTTGCTTTTGCTGCGCAAGGAGGGGATGAGCACCGCTCATACTGTTTGGAGATTCTCAATATGAATAAGATCGACAAGACTGAATTTAAGCTTCCTATCCGCTGGGTCAATGAATTAGATGGCAACCCGAGATTGCCAGGGTCTACTGTCTCTCAAATCAGATTCGCTCAAGAAGATGGTGCAGTTGTCGTCAATGCCCCTCGCCCTCTTCCAGGTAACAAAACCTGGAAAGGTAGATTTCGCTGCGGCGTTTTCTATGCCGCTGGTGAGCTAGACCGCTTTGGTCAAGAGTGGGCTGCGCTCGATGCTAAAGAGCTGCGTCTAATATCAAATGCCCAAATTCTGAGGCTTGTTATTGAGGAAGGCCACCGAAGAGGCTATGGAGATCAACTGCAAGAACTCATGATGAAGTTCACCCCAGATAAGATGGCTGAACAAGCTGTTTGCTGGCTCAACATGCCATTCTTTGCTGAAGAAGCCACTGCGAACTGGGAGCAGATGCTAGCCGATGCCAACTGGAGTGCGCCTGAATAGCGAGCATAGTATCCCTTTCTTCCTATCAGATCGCTCTGATAGGGAGCTTTTTTTTGCTTCGCAATGAGGCTCTGACGTTAATAGGTCAGAGCCATGAAAGCAAAAGATACAGAAGGTCGTTACGGTTTTGCACTTAGAACCGAGTCTTTGATAGGTGATATTGTCTCTCCAGCGATAGCGCGACGGATTATGCAGAGCCTGTTTCTACCTAACGAACAGCCGAGTGAGCGCAACGTGCAGCAGCGTCTGAGAGATGCTTTGAGTAGCGGTAGCCTAGAGGTTAAGGGACTAGGGCCTAGCGGTCTAAAACGATTGCAGAGCGCACTCTCGCTGGGCAGAGTAATCTATAACGCCGTGCCTGCTGCTGGCACTGTGGTAGACGATCCCTCTGTGGTCGCCGCTGTCTTTCATCCGATTGCCTGCGAGCCGGTTGAGAAGTTCGCAGTAATCGCGCTAGATGTGAAGCACCGGATACTGTCGATGCGAATCATCTCAACCGGAACGGCGACAGAGACGTGCGCTCATCCAAGAGACATCTTCAGATGGGTGATGCAGGTGGGAGGAACCCGATGCGTGGTTGGCCACAATCATCCATCAGGGAGCGTAGATCCGAGCGGGGAAGACCTCACGTTAACGCAGCAACTCATTCAGGGTGGCGAGCTGCTGGGTATTCCTGTTCTAGACCATTTAATAGTGTCTGGCAGCGAGTTCCGTTCTATCCGCCAGACGAGCGGTTTATGGGCGGCGTTTATGTCCGATTAATACGATGATATCTAGAGAGCTGAGTATGTCTGACATCAGGTATGTTCAGCTCTTTGAACCTTAATTTTTTTAATGAACCTGTGCTGCTTTTCCTTGGCTGAGTATGATTAACAAATTGCAGGAGAACGAGCATGGAAAAGTCAGTAGATCCCCTAATCGGTAGGGCCGCAGAGCTGAATGAATACGCGACGAGCGACCGGTCAGTAGAAGAGCAGCTATCAGGCGGCGCGAGTGTCGATGACTTGGTTGCGGCCGGTGTTCTATATGACGATTACGATCCGGATAATAACCCGGCTTACTCGTTCACGCCGGAGCGATCGCTAGAAGAGATAGCTGCTGAAGCCAAGGAAGCTCCTAAAATGCCTCCGATGTCTGATGCGGAGTTTAAAGCATTGCTAGAGTCTTCTTCTAGGTATTCAAGATTGGCTGCTGAACATCGCAAGGAAGCTAACCGCCGCGCAACTTGGACTTGATAGATAGAACATGATTCAGGCCGAGCAGTTTGATGTCAAGACAGGCAAGCCGATTCAGGTTGTGATTGATGGCCAGTGGCAACCTGCTATCAAGCAAATAGAACACTCATATCTTGAACATTGGTGTCTGACAAATGGTATAGGGACAGACAACCGATTCTCTGTTGCGCAGTTCTACGAGAGCGTTCATGACGCCGACCGCCGTCAGCTAGAGTCTGAAGGTAAGTATCTTGTCTTTAGCAGCGGCAGCGAGGGCTACTTCACTGACTACGAAACGGCCCAGCTGATGACCCTGGGTAGCCAAACTGTTGAGCCTATCTATGCAGGCGATCGCAACGCTGCGCATAACGCGGTCGCTTACGGCGGTTTGATTGCTTCAGATGGCGTTGCCTCAACAGCATTTTCGTCCGCCCGCGTTCTCGTTATCGACAATGTGAAGCGAACCCACGGCTCTGAACCTTTAGTCGGTTGGGATGGCCAGCTCGTTTCTGAAGAAGAGCTTCAGCCTCTTTATGACAAGATGGGTGACGGGACAATGTTGATACGATCATCGACAATGGATTCCCTAACAACGTCTGATGAGCGCGAGCAGATAACGGTTAAAGCGTTTGCAAAAGCAGGTATTAGTGCAGATATTACTAACCTTGGTGCAGATTTAGATCGAGTAGACCAAGTAGCGGACATGGCAATAGCCTCAGTAGACCGCAGGTTACGTCACCAAGCTGACACAGGCGTTTATCAGTTTCGAGCAGCCTCTCTAGACTTTCCTGGCATTGCTAAAGGTACTGTGACTTACAGCAGTTGGGCTGAGCGCCTAAATGTAGATGCCATTATCTCAATAGACGATATCAAGGGCGATGATGGTCGCTTCTCTGAACCTGGCATCAAAGAAGCCTCTAATTTTTGGATGAACCGAAAAGCAACGGCATCGTACGGTCAACAGACGGTTGGCCCGCAGGTAAAGTACACCATTCCAGAAGCTACACGCTTAGAAATCAATCCCAAAGTGCAGGAGAAAGCAGAGCAGCTAGCCCAGGTTGCAGGCAACTACGACGCGCTGAGTCAACGCTATCTCAAGCACAAAGAGCACGAACGAGAGCGTGCCTATCAAAGCGCTGAAGAAAATCTAGCTGATAATAGTCGCCCAGATTGGCTATATAACGCGCTGAATTCGGATAAGTATGGCCAGCTCACCGATCAGGCTAGCGTTGTCAGAGGCTTAGAGTACTACATTAAAGGTGAATGGCAGCGATTATCTGCAAACGGGACATCAGTGCCGTCAGCGATGGCGCAGCATCATAGTCAGCTTAAGCTTTGGGAGGTGTGCAACAAAGACTTACCGCACGGCGCGATTGTGGCTTACTACCGTTCTCCGTTTCCGAACGTGGGCGCAGCGGCGATCGCCATTAACAACACTGAGATCATTAAACAGCAAGATAGAGAATCGTTCTCGAAGCAGGGCGTGGCTTATCTACCGCCAGATACGGCGAAGAATGTCGCCATCACTGATTTTGACGGCGACATCAACGGCTTTTTTGTCGGCTATGAGGCGACGGTCAATGACCTGCCTGAGCAACTGAGAGAAAAGCTAGCAGGCGTAAACGGCCTGTCGTCAGAGCAACAGTATGAAGCCGGTCGAGCCGCCTTTGAAGAGATAATTCAGCGGCTAGAACAGGGCCGTGGCAACTTGATTAAGCCGAGTGTCTATCCCGTTGCGGTGAAAGAGTTTATAGAAAGGACGGCACCAGCGGTAAAGCCGCCGCAGATTATCAAACAGCAAAAGGAGAAGCATTCCTGGCAAGAGAGAGAATCGCACTCCGAGGCTACCTGGAGAGCCTGGGGCGTTACCGCAGACAACCCAACCGGACAGGTTGCGAATGCGGGAATGTCTTTGCAGTCGTTAGCGCTTGAGCTAGAGTATGCGCCAGATGAACGAAAGAGCGTACTGCTCGATCAACTTTCTAGTCACTGTTCTGATCTATTAGCGAAAGTAGATGCTGGTAAGATTATCATTCCTGACGATAATTGGCTGATTTCACAAGGCTTTTCTCCCTACTACAGAGAAAAACTAGAAGAGATTTCAAATGCAAATAATGTATTAAATAAAATTCGAGAGCCTCAGCAGCAACAGATTTTTACAGAAGAAAAGCTACAGCAAGCTTCTAATTTACTATCAGAAGTTGCCAACGGCCCAAACGCAGTCAACCTACAGACAGCCGTAGACACGGCCAAGAGCGCAAAGGGTATAGACGAGAACCTACACAGCTTTGTTGAAGCCCTTCAGTACAAAGAAGACGACCTCAGACGCAGCAAGAATAACCCTTCGATATACGTAAACGGCAAAGTAATGCCGACAAGCATCGATGAGCCGGTTTCTTGGGGCGTTCAGCAGGTGAATAAACAATACAGCAGCGCACAGCTACAGGAGCGAGAAAACAAATTCTTTCAGGGTGTTTTCCCGATGGGAGAAGCACCCCAGCAGACACAGCAAGCGAAAACTATCATTCAGACATCTAGCGGCCTAATGAAGCAGGCTGTAGAGAATAAGGCCAGACATCGCCAGCGACGCTCTGAAGACCAGCGCCCAACCATACAAGTTGCTACAGCAGATGGCAGACAGCTAGCTCTTCAGAATATAGAAGATGCGCAAGGTGCCTTCCCCTGGCGCAGCGATGGCGCACACCCAGACTGGAAGATCCTGATTAGCAAAAATTACAATGCGAAAAAGATAGGAGAGCGCTTTTCCGCCGAACTCAGATTTGTTGACGCGAAAGGGCAAGTCCAAACTGAATCGATGGGCTGCGTTGATCGCGCTTCCGCTGAGCGCTTTGGCTTAGAGGAACGGTTCAAGACGAATAAGTCTCTCACTATCAGAGAACCGAGTCTTACAATGCAGGTGCCGTGGGCGCAGCAGAATGATTCCAAGATGATCTATGCGCAGAGAGATCGTTACCTAGAAAAGTCGCTAGCGTCACCTGAAGGTAAAGACCCGAAGTTACATTCTCAGGAGATGGCGATCGCACTATGGCGTCAGTCTAAAGGTGGCCGCAAGCTAGTAATGCAAGCGTATCCAGAGGTACTGAGCGATCGCCTACGAAACGTCCCAGATATTAAAGTTAGTCGGCTACAGATTTCGAGCGAGCAGGCACAGCGGCTAGCGGCTAGTAGTCCTCATACAATCCAGTTTGCAAATGACACATTTTCTGCGAAGAGCGGCGACGTTATAGCGCCATCAGTCTCTGTGCTAAAAGCCAACGGCGATCGCTATCTAATTGGTGCAGTCAGCGGTGGCTCTAGCCCCTCTATCTCGTTACCAGAAGCGGCTACCTATATGGCTGCTTTCTCTAAGGATGCGAAGAGCGAGAAGATAGTCCACATGCAGGTGATGGATCTGCCGGTGATAGAGCAGACCCCAGATGAGATAGCAGCGCTACGTGCTGGCCGCAGCCACCTAACGCTTGACCACAATCCACAGGACGAATACGGTCTCCGCGCAGGTAGCGTTGTGATTGCCCAAGCTGAACAAGGTAGCGAGCAGATTGCATTGCGTGTCAGCGGTCAGCACGTCATTGATGAAAAGCTAGCAGCTACCCACTCGCAGCAATGGGCCGACGCGGAGAAAGCGCCTGCGAGTGCTCTTTTCGATAAGCTGATCACTGCGCGTGTTGATGGCGCAGAGCTGTGGGGATTAAGCGTTCAGCCGCTCGGCACCTACGTGCGAGGCCAGGTGATGCCCTTCAAAGAAGCTACACAGGCGCATCAGATAGTACCAACGCCCGCTATCCAATCTAAAACTCAAGTAAGTTCTGTTCAACAGTCCGAGCAGTCCCCGGTTTCTACTCATCAGTCAGCACGGGCGGAGTCTGCGACGCAGCAGCTTTGGGAGAAGTACAGTCGCCAGAACAGCGGTGTGATGGCGGCGATCGCGTCTAGAAACCCGCAGCTTCAGGCCAACCTGGATCGTGAGATAGCTAAATGCGCTATCGGTGATGGCCATCCTTTAGAGACGATTCAAAGGGCGATCGCACAACATAGCCCGGAGGCAAAAAAGAGCGCTCAACCAGATGTCTATGCCAAAAAGATCGTTGAGAAGGAAGTTCAAGCGAATCGAAAGCAGGCCCAGAATCAGTCAGTGAGCCATTCTAAATCTCGATCTCAGAAGCGAGATAAATCTAAGCGCAACCAGATGAGCCGATAGCGGTTTCTCAGATAAGAGTGCCGTTGCACTACAGCCGTTTGAGATAGCTTCTCTGAAGCATCCACCGTTCATATAAGCCTCGAAAGCCAGAACGTCGTTACTAGGCAGTTCTGGCTCTTCTTGTTGCGCTTTTTAAAAAGGTACTGCATCTGTAGCCTGCGGCAAGAGCGGGTGAGAGAGACCAAATCACTCTCGTTAACTTGTACGAGGATCACTCATGAATACTAAGTTTATCGCTGCCGTAGTTGCTGTTGCTTCTACGGTGACCGCTGTGTTGCCAGCTAGCGCCAATACTGGATTGCTGCTCGAAGACCTCAATGACTTCAGCGCTGACGCATCCTATAGCCAAGGGTCTGATGGTCACGTCATCATCGACTGCTGGCGTCAGCCGTGGGGTGATGGTGGCGAAGCTGTCATTGCCGAATGGCGGCTCAGAAGCTACCGTGGCCCTTTCGTCTATGTAGGAGGAGCTGTCAACTTCACAGAAAGCGCTGTACCCCTGCCACTGAATGGTTCTCCGGTGGGCTTCTCCGTGCCTTGGCGCAATGTTGCTTCCGGCAGTGAAGAACTTTACCTTGACGAGCCAGTAGGCGCAGGTGTTGTATCTGCTTCAATTGGTGGCTACGTTGAATTATGCTTAGAGCGTGGCGTTATTCTTCCAACCACCACAACTTGTCCAATTCGAGTAAACTAGCCCGCTACTGAGAGCGCTGTAGCCGTCCTATCCATCGACGTGCAGCGCTCTCACGATCAATACCAGCTTTCCTGAAGAGGATCTCAGCTGTTTTAAATGCAGCGATCGCGTCCTCTTTTTTATCCATAGCGACGTATGTTTGCCCTTTGCAGAAATGAAGGTCGCCGTTGTTGGGGGCTATCTCTAATGCCTTGTTGTAGTCATCAATGGCCTCTTTATTTCTTCCACGTACTCGTCGTTGCTGAGCACGAATCATGTAACTGTCTAAGTTCTTCATAGGTAGCCAATCACCATTGACTAGCTCGCTGCGATCACCAGCGGGTTCGAGAAGCTGAATATTACCGATCGCAATGCCAGGATTGAATGGGTCTTTCATGGCTTTTGCCTGGATGACAACTCTGTGAACATTTGTTCTCTAAGAGGTAATTATTGCTCGAACTAATCAGAATGCTCTGCCAGCCAGTTCTGCACTTCAGAAGCATCTAAAAAATCGAGCAATGCTTCACTCAGTTCTTCTAGTGATGTCAACGGCAGCGCCGAAATTGACGACTGAATATCCTCTGACAAATTGCCAAAACGCTTTCTCAACTGACGTAAGATGACATCTACTTCTCCTTCTGCCTTTATACCCTGGTATAACTTAGTTTCTTCAAGAGTAATATCCAACATTCTTTCTACTTCCTGGCGAGTAATTTGCCCAAAACGATACGAAATTATGGTTACGACCATATCTATAATGACACGGCTCTCAGCGGTCGGTACTGCCTGCGCCCGACTTAGCAATTCTCTGGCTTCTTGTGGTGCTTGAGATTCGTCCACAGTGGTGAGTACCATCAAGCCAACCCATAGAGGCAACTGATTTATATCTCCTAGCTCGTCCAGGTATATGCGATGCACCTGCCCTCCGTTTAGGAAGCTACTATGTGGCAGCAGATCGCTTTGCTCTGTACTACGCGAGGGATAGATAACAATGACCTGCCAATTCGTGAAGCTTTCCCGATTGCGATAGAAGTAGAGCATCACTTCAGCAAAAATGCGCTCGTAAAGCCGCTCGTCCCTTTGAAATTGCACTTCCACGAAAAAAACGATTCCTGGATTTCCTTCGGGCGGCAGAAACACGCCATCGATCTCGAACCTGGGTTCTTTAACTGCCACAGAGTCGAAGCGATAGGCGTCGGCATTAGCCGGTGGGTCAGGGACAAGTTCAGACAAAAGCCCAGGCGCTTGGCTGAATAGATAATAAAAAATCGAGTCTCTGCGCATACGCTAGTACATTATTAGTACGACTAGATTTTATCAGACATTTACTCGCTTTTTGGTTGGTGCATATCAGCGTGAGAGCTACAGGTCTCACGCTTTGCGTCGAGGTAAATCCTCAGCTATTCTTGGTTTTATCGTTTGAAGCCGGTCAGGTTAACCTTGGTAGTGTACCTGAACTAGCTGATTCTGCTTTTGAACCGCTACCCAAATCGCCCGAGCGTCCAGCCTGTCACCAGTAGCACCGCTGCTCCCAGAAAGGCAATGCCAGCCGCTTGTAATTGATAAGCCGATCGCAGCTTCTTCGATATGTCCTCTACTTGCTTAGCTGCCGTTACCTGGGCACTGGCGATCGCTCTTCCAGCCAACTGCTCAGCCTCGGCCCTAAGCTGATCGCTCTGCTCTTGATAAGCCCTCGTCAGCAACTTTGCCTGGGTGCCCGCTTGTGCCCTGATGGTTTCCTGTTCCTCTTTAGATACCTGCTTAACGCTTTCTATAGCCAACGTAAGCTGTTGGGTGGCAACGAGTCCTTTTTCAGCAGCACTCGCCCACTCTGATTGCAGTACTCCCCAGCGGTTATCTAGCTGAGAAAGGAGCTGGCCAAAGAGCGTCTCTAGTTCCTGTGGGTATCTCTCTAGAATGACCTCCAGTGTTGAGGTGCCTGCTAGCAGAATAAACGTTGGGTCATTCTCGTCGATGTTATACCGCTGCACGAGGGCGCGGACGGTATCTCTAAACGTTTGAGATCGCCCCTTGAGTAGTTGGTCTAGCGAGCTATCGTTCATTCGGTTACCCCCAATAAATGTTCAGCTTCAGCAAAAGCTTTGCGACATTTCTCGCGCCATTGGAAAACCATTGAGCGGCGCATTGTGGGCAAGCCACTTTCTTTTTCTATCGCATCGCTATAGGTCAGGCTTTGTTTATCAATGCTGTCGGTGGCGATCGCACCTAGCTCAGGAAAATCTATGGTCATCCCGCCTTGCCTTTCCAGCTCAGTTTTAACCGGCGAGCGGTTGTACGCATCGAAGTAATGCGGCCCGCCAAAGTGCAGGTTTCTAATGGCGACGTGAGCGACGGGTAATCCTTGCGCATCGCTCAATGCATGTTCGAGTAAATTGACACTTTCTAAGGTGGTGCTCATGACCATTACGCGCGTGAGTCTAGCCCCTATATTTTTCAGATTGCTGACAAAGGCGAAGCGTTCTTCTAGCTGGCTGAGCATGTCGATCTCGCCAGCGGGAGAGTCGATGATGATGTAGTCATGTCCTTTGGCTTCGATGCGTTCGGCTAGGGCTTCTACCGCGATGTCTGCTGTCTTGGTATCAGCGCTTGTTATCGGCAAATACTCAGCGTTATAGAACCGCTTGAACTGAGGATTGATCGGGTCGCAGTCGTAGCCGTAGATATAATCGGTTTGGTCGGTGAGCAGGTCTGTCAGAATTCTGGCAGTTGTCGTCTTTCCTACACCACCTTTCCCGCCGCTGACCCACAAGATAAGCGGCTCTATCTCTGGCTTTGCTACCGGTTGGGCGATCACTTCATTATCAGGTCTTACTTCAGACGCAAGATTGCCTACTTCAAGCGGGCGATCGCCTGTGCTCTTTTCTTTGGATTGAATACTTTTCTGGTCAGTAGATTGCTTACTCATAGATCAGATGCCATTTCGATAGGGTTGCCAAGATCGCCTGGATAGCGGGTTGGATTTTCATCAGATTGCAGCCTGCTCTTGCCTATCTTTTTTCGCTTTGGCGTAGCTTCTTTCTCAGGCGTTAGTGCCGACTCTCTTTTTGAGACTTGCTGCTGCGTAACTTTTCCTGATTTGTCTTCTGGTTCCTGTGTTAGATTGCCTGCCTGATTTGCAGATGTCTGTAGATGCCCTTTGTCTGCCGTCGCTTCGTCCTGGTTATTTCTAGACTTTCTGGCCTCACTCAGGTACTGCCGTAGCGTAGCTTTGCTGATCTGAATGCCGTCTTCCTTTAGAAGATCGACTAGATCGTCATACTCGTAATTCCTCTCTAGCAAGCTATCGAACTGCTGTGAGTTCTCAAAGATAAGTTCTTTAGGCGTTAGCTCCGTTTTCTTCTTCGGAGGAAGTTGTTCTAACTTGCGGCTAAATTTATCTGCTGCTTCTCTAGTAATGGTAGTGCGTTTACTTTTGCTCTTTGCCATATTTTCACTCTCCGGTTTACGCTGCTGGGCGTCCCCCTAATTGTTCAGTTGCTCCTAGTCGCAGAGATTGCCTCACGGGGCGGGCTGTTCGCTACCAATCAGGCGGGCCGCTCGTGGGAAATCGCTAGCCTCGGCAGTGTCTTCGTGCCTCAGCCCCTGCTCGCCAACCTCTTTCATCCACTCGGAACCACACCTGATTCCGCTGCCATCCCTGACGCGGCTCTTGGCGGGCGGCATAGAAAAAGGTACACCGCCTAGACCTTTCTGATTTTTTTCGTTTCTGCCCGTGCTATGAGTTTCATGTCTCTACGTATATCAACGTTCTCTTTTACACAATACTGACGCCGTATCAGGAAAAATATTTATCAACGATGAGTAACGCTGCTTCGTACGCATTTGCAAGAGTCGGAAAACGTTTCAAGTCAAGCGGACAAATTGCTGCTTGCGATAAGCATAATGAGCGAGAAAGAGAGACTCCTAACGCTGATATCAGTAAGTCAGCTAGTAACGAGTGCTTTGTGGGCAACAACGGTAAATCGCTCGTAGATTTAGTCTGGGAACAAATTGGTGATAATGGCGGCAAAAAGATCCGAACTAGCGCCGATCCAAAACATTCAGCAGTGCTGGCATTTGAGATGACACTGAGCGCATCGCCGGAATACTTTAGACCTGATAACCCAGGTGCTGCTGGTGAGTGGCAAATGGATAAGCTGGAAGCGTGGGAACAGTTAAGCGCACAGTGGCTAAAAGATGTATATGGCGATAACCTGATCCGCGCTACGTTTCATCGAGATGAATCGACACCGCATATCCATGCAGTGATAGTGCCGTTGAATGAGAAGGGTCATATAAATGCCAAGAACTACATTGGTGGTCGAGAGAAGTTAGCAGCGCTACAAGACAGCTATGCTGAAGCGATGCAGCCGTTAGGTTTGTCGCGTGGTATTCGTGGTAGCAGGGTGCAGCACGAGAAAATACAGGACTACTACAAAAGCGTAAATCAGGCTGATTATTCAAACTTGTCCGTAGATGAGCTAAGAGCGATCGCAGCCGATAGCCAGCGGCAAATGCAGCGGCGTAACGAGTATGAGAAAACAGCGCTAGCGCTATCAGAGGAAAACCATCAGTTAAAGCGTAAGCTAGCGGCTCAACAACAGCAGATAGCTCAGCTACAGAAGCTGGTTGATAGAAGTAATGAACTAAGAGTCATTTCACTGCCAGAAGTAGCGCTGAAATTGGATATGCAGCCGAGTGAGTTTGACGCAAATCGCTGGTACAGCTCAGCGCACTCAGTGGTGATAGACGGGCCGCAGTTTCGCATTGCCGGTGAAGTTGATAAGGGGCAAGGTGCTATTGACCTAGTGATGCGTCTGAAAGCCTGTAGTTTGCCAGAAGCCCTGTTGTGGCTAGAGCATCAGTTAGGGTCAGGGGCAGCGCGAGCGGCGGCTATTGAACAGGTAACTATGACAGCTGCTGAAGTAGAAGCGCAGAGATTCATTTCACCCGTTCAGTCAAAGACGCAGTGGCCAGCGGTACGAGGTGGGTTGCTAAAGCAAACGTACTTACCGAGCCGTCTGATCGACCAGCTGCATGATGAAGGGTTAGTTTACGCTGATGCCGAGGGCAACGCCGTGTTTATTGAGCGTAATGCTGCGGGCGATGCAGCCGGTGCGGTTAAACGTGATGCTGATGGTGAATTTAGGCGGATAGAAAACAGCGATGACGCAGCAGCGTTCTATGTTATTCATCCTGACAATCATCTGCTGGAACGGCCTGACCGGATAGTGATTACGGATAGTCCGACAGAGGCATTAGCTAAGCTGACAATGGAACGAACAGCGCAGCCAAAGCAACGAAATCAGTATCAGTCGATAGGCGGGCATAGAGCGCCATTGGAGCAAAGCAGAGGTGTCAGCCAGGTATCAATTGCCCTACGTCGCTATGGCAACGGTGACGGTGTAGCTGAGGCTATATACAAAGTGATTCCCTGGGCGACGAATGAGCAGCCAACAGAATTGCACCAATCGCAGCTCAAAGCCGAGATAGACCAGCTACGAGAAGGACTGAAACAGTCATCGTCAGACAAAAGTAGAGAGCAGAAGATGCAGCGATTGCCGAGCAAAGATAAGACAAAAGACCAGGGCATGGGTATGTAAAACCGTTCCAACGCTCAATCAGTTGGCGATTTCCCGCTGATTTAGACATGGTGGGCACAAGTACACGAAATAGCGGAGCGCAGGACTCTTATGATAAGGGTCAGATTTATGAGCGGAAACAAATGCCATAATTAGAAGAGCGTCAAAGAGGCGCTTCCTCAGCACTGTACGCGCAGTCAATTTAGCCGCTCTGCGTACCTTTGAAACTAACGATTGCGCTTAGCTCAGAGGCGATCGTACATTTGTGAAGTCGCAATCTAACTGGGCACAGAAGTTAAGCTAAAATACTCAGTAGGTCTCAAAAATGTAGGTCTTAAAAATACTTTGAAACGCCGGAGTTCCTTATGAGTGTTGACGAACTTATCAAAGCCGCCAACCAACTGAATGAATCCGACCTGAACCGCTTTCTACAGCAGGTAGTAACCCTACGCACTCAACGTAAAGCAAGTGTGCTTTCAGTCGAAGAAGCTCAACTACTTGCCAAAATCAACCAAGCTATTCCAGCAACCTTGCAGGAACAATATCAGCGCTTAAGAACGAAACGCGAAGAGGAATCACTGACCAGTCAAGAACATAGCCAGTTGATTGAATTGAGCAAGCAAATTGAGCAGCTGAGCGCTGAGAGATTAGAGGCTCTGGCAACCCTCGCCCAATTACGTCAAGTTTCCTTATCAGAACTTATGTCACAGCTAGGTCTTGCACCTGCTAGCTATGTCTAGTCAATACGTTCCAGTTGCTCTGAAGCGCTTAGTCATCGGACGGGCGAATGGGATATGTGAATACTGTTGCAGTCAAGCAAAGTATGCAATTGACTCATTGGTGATGGAGCATATCAAACCAGTTAGCCAAGGAGGGCAGACGTTATCAGAGAATTTAGCTCTGTCCTGCCAAACTTGCAACAACTGCAAATATACAAAAACTGAAGCGCCCGATCCAGCTACAAGTTTGATAGTTCCTCTCTTTCATCCAAGGAGAATGGCCTGGGCGGAACACTTCGCATGGAACAGTGACGCGACCCGAATGATAGGGCTAACACCCACTGGGCGAGCAACGATTGCTCAGCTACAGACTAATCGAGATAGCGTTGTAAACATGCGACGTGTATTAACTGTAATGAATGAGCATCCTCCTGATTTATAGTGCGGTCTCTTTTCCTGCATCCATTGTCGCACTGCCCTCAACCTATGGGAAGGGTCGATCGCCAGTGCTACTTCGAGTTTGGGGTATTGCTTGGAAAAAGATGCTGAAGATAAAGATTAATAGCTCATTCCTCGATCCTTACCCTTCGCCTTTTGCCGAGGCTTATTTCTGGTTTGAATAGGCGAATTGACCTGGCTTTTCTGTGCCTCTTTCCGGCTGGGCCTTGCCTTTAGCGTTGCAGCCCGCTTCTCATCTTGTGCCTGTTTCTCTTTGACTTCTGGCGATGCTTCTGCCTTCTTTACAGTGGTTCTAGCATAGTCTCGGGGATGTTCCAACGTTTTTGCATGGGCGCTGTTTTGTGCGATCGCCTTTTGAATGTTGAGAGGCTCATGGCCTGCTAAGAGCGCATCTTTGGCCACTGACTGATCGCTCAGCCTCTGCATGGCTGCATTGCCCTTTGCCATTGCCTGAAATACACCGTTCTCACCGGGACTGAACTTAGCCCATATCTTATCGGCGGATGTCTGCTGCTGAGATATCTGTTGTCTGTCTTTAATCGCTGTTTTTTGGCTTGTTTGTCTGCCTAATGCTGGTTGGGCAGCGGTAGTTTCCTTTGAGACGTTCTTCGATGACCGGGTAGGTTGGCTAGATTGCCTAGCGGAAACCTGTTGCGCATAATTGATATTGTTTAGTGCCTGTTCGTGAGCTTTCCTTACCTCAGGCGAACGGTTTGCGCCGCTGCCTCTCGCTAGTTGGTCAGCAGCAGTTGCCGCTACTTCGGGCGAGACACCGTGCTTTTCGTAAATCCCCTGATACATATTCTTTAGTATCTGGTGGCGCTGTAGCTCCTGCTGCGCGGCTGCGACATATCGACTGTCTTTAGCCCCTCTACCAGTTGCCATGTCGTAGCTAGCGGGTTCGGCAGTCTGCGGTAAAACACCGCCTTTTTCCAACTTTTCCTGATAATCTGTTTTGAGTTCTGCTTGCTCAGGTGAGAGTGCTTTTCGTTTGACAGAAAGGGGATTCGTTTCAGCCTGCTGGTTCTGAGCTGTTTGCTGAGGGTCTAGGCTATTGATAGTTTGCGCTTTAACTTCAATCGGCTGATTGCGGATGCCTAGATTCTGCTCTATCTCTCTTCTGCGAGCGGTTGCCTGTTGTCTTTCCGCTTCAGGTGCTTCGGGGTCTGCGGCTTTCTCGGTGACCTGGCGATATTCCTTAGCCTGTGCTTGTGCTCCAGCGACCGCCATATCTTCAGCTTTAGCCATTGCAGGACTGTCTTTCGAGCCTAAGCCAAGCGCCGCATCTCTAGCCGCCGCTGCTGCCGTTGGCTCATCTACGCCATTCTCTTGATAGGCTTTCTGAAAACTCTCACGCAGCTTGGCTTCAGAGCCGTTTTTTGGAGTGTCTTCTCCACGCTGTTGCATGAGTAAGCGGCGCGTGGCTTCGAGTGCCTCAGAAACTTTGCCCGCAGCGGTAGATTCAGTTTCTTGAACAGATTTATGGTCGCTCACAGGTCACTCTCCTACTTTTTTAATGCGGCTATCATGGCGATCGCGTCTTGCGTCGTATCTGGTTGCTCTACAGATGCATGGGTATCAACTGGTGCTGGTGCCTCCGTCGCCCGTTCCTCTGCTGTCGTTTCGGTCTCTTCTTGAGGCTCATCTTTGCCCTCATCAGGCGCTTTCGGTAAGAGATTATCTACTGCCGTTCTACGCTCAGCTAGGGCCTGGTCTGGGTCGCTGATGTAGGTAGGATCGTTCTCTCTCAGTGCTACTAGGCGCAGCTTGCTCTTCTTATCCCAGATGTGACCTGCTGTGGTCTGTTCGTCTATCTGGACTTGATTCAGCTTTGGTCGGGCCAGTACTGGGATTGCCGCCTGTGTTCCGTCTTGGTTCTGATAGCCAGGGGCGAACATCACGAACTTACCTTTACCGAAGCGGTTAATCTCATCGGGCGTCACTAGCGGTACTTTCTGCCGATGCTGGGTGCGCGTTGGCTTCATCAAGAGCGCACCGCTGCGGCTCCAGGTATGGTGCAGGCGATCGCACTCACCAATCCGGGCTGAAACTTCCTTGGCCGTATCGACATTGTTAGGGTTGAAGTACAGAGTATTTCTGCAACCGCTCATGATAGAGCTAGCCATCTCTTTGCCATAAGTTTCTCTCAACTGAGAGAGTGACTGTACGCCAAGAAACGCAACTAGACCCGCCGAGCGTAATAGGTTTACATACTGTGCAATCTTTGGCAGATATAGCAGCGGCAGCTCGTCTAGAAATAGTGCCAGAATATTCTTGCGCGGCTCGGAGAAATTGTGAGCGATCAGCAGCTCTATCTGGGCGGCAATGAGGGGTAGAACCGCATCTTGAGTTTCTTCATCTACCTGCAAGAACAGGATTTGCTTGCCATCCATTTTCAGCGGTATGGTAGAAGGCCCGCAGAAGGACGGTACGAGATCGGCAGTGATAAAGCGATCAAAGATACTCTGTGCCGTCACGATCATGCCGACGAGCTGTTTCTCGCTTTCCTCGGAAGCCATCAATTGCCCAAATTGTTTGACTGTCCAGGTCGGCGCGGTATCGTTTCCCATTAGTACTTTGAGACGGCCAATTAAATTAGGCTGGTTTATGATCTCGCTGACGGTCATCAGATCTGACTGTGCCAGTAGCTTACTGAGCATGATGCTAGCCTGTACGATGCCGATGCCGGTTCGTTGAAAGAAGTCCCCCTTGCCTGACTTATTAGGATTAAAGCCAGCCGTATTCTTTTCAAGAATATTAGCGAGCTGTAGCGACCTGGAAGCATCTGTTGGCGAACGGATAAAGTCGTGCGGGTTAAGACAGTCGGAGTAATTCTTGCCAGGAGCGATAACGCCAACACCATAGCCTTCTCGCGCAGCAATGGGTGCAAACCGACGAGTGATAGAGTCTTGTCTACTACCTTTGGCATCGAAGATAATCGCAGGCTGACCGCGTTTAATAACTTCCATCAGGCCAGGATCTCCAATGGTTGCAGATTTACCTGAGCCAGGTGCGCCGACAAACAATACAGACTCATTGGCAAAGGGAATCGCGACATCGCCTAGCTGGATGGACATTTCTAGTCCGCCTGCCTCATTTTGCTTGCTAGCAAGTTGTTTAGCTCTCTTTTTCTCCGCTCTAGTAGCGAAGCGGCCCGTGCCGAGCTTTTGCTTCTGGGGAGCCATGCTGATGCGGACGAAGCCTAACGCACCAACCGCAGCCATCATCAGCATCAAAGTGGCCCCAGAAGCTATCGGATGCTCGTTAATGGCAGTCTCAACGAACTCTGAAGGGGATTGCACGCCTATAGCGTATTGGCTTATTGAATTGCCCACGACCCGTCCCGGTAGCATAGTGTGTCTTTGCCTGTTTCTTGGAAGATGCTGTTGTCATCGGGTGCTGGTGGAACCAGTAAACAAGGTAGTTCAAGCCCCGGCTGGTCGATCACTTCTACAATCGGTGCATCAGCACTGATTCGTTCTACGTAAACAGTTAGAACCCTTTCTTCTGTAGATGTTTGGTAGCCCGCTAATGCGCAACCACCAGCGCCACATAGAGTAGGCGTGTTGAAATCTACCAGGAGTAGGTCGTTTTGTTCGTAGCCGAGTGCTGATTGGGCGATCGCATCTTGATCGGCACTTGGCGCTGTATTCTCAGCCACGATTTCAGAAAGTTTCTCTGGGGTCACTATCTCAGAAAGCGGTTGCCATAACTGATTGTTAGCGGTCACAGCAACTGCACGATAAGAAACAAAGCCTATGGTCAAACCCAATCCGGCAATCGCGACGACTAGAGAAATCAGTAACCTACTTTTATTCATTGCTGGACAGTGCCTCAAGGAAATTTGTGTAGAGTGCCTCAGCAGTAGCAGCCGGAACACCGCATCTTTCTGTAAGTTCTTCCGGTTGCATTAAGCCACCGGCTCTACATATAAATTGCCAGTCGTCATTAACTTGCTTTGTAATGGCGCTAACGCCGATATAGTTGAATGTCACAGTAGAGAAAGCATAATCGCCTTGCTCTACTGAAGTCTCTTCAGTAATCTCTTCTTTATCGGCTGATGCCGCCTGAATAGCTGCTAGAGGCGTATCTCCTATTGCCTCGGTTGCATTTTCTATTAGTGCAAAGGGAGCTTCCGAATAGCCAAGTCCTGTGTCCTGAGCGTAGGAAGCCGTTCCTATCAGAACAGAAAGTCCTAAGCCTAATAAAAACCATGAAACAACTAGACTCATCTTTTTAATGATCATGACCATCTCCTTTTGTATGTTCTACAGGTATCATCTGAATGCCCTGTCTTTCTAAGACACCAAGATTCTCTAAATATTCAACTGGATCGTAGGTTCCTTGATATCCAAAACCTCCCTGGTTTTGCTCGTTTACAGGAGGGCGGTATTCCAAGTGAACAACGCCAGTTGTTTGTGTGCCTTGCCCAATGACCTGACCTGCCTGAATGGTGGCCCCCTCCTGTACCAGTACGTTATCCAGTTCAGCAACTCGTTCAACAATATCTAGCTCTGGATTATAGATATCCACATAGTTGTAGTAACCGCCCTCATCGTAGCCAACCCTAACGACCTGACCGCCTACGTATGACTGAAAGGTATCGTTGGGGCCTAAGTCAAAGTCTTGCCCAGCATGGGAGCGTCCGCCAGGGCGAGCTGCTCCATACTCTTGGGCACTCAAGGTGCCCGTAACATGCGTTTGAAGTGGTTCTACCGGCGTAGGGGCAGAACACTTTGTACTAGATTCTGTTGAACTCTCAACGGCTTGATAAGTCTCCGTCAGCTCTTCCCCGTAGGTCTTCAGAGTCAGCCTCCCATGCGTGTCAGACCAGCCGCCGTCAATGGGTGCATCAGGCCCACCGAAATGGATCTGACCTAAGCGTTCGATTATTCGGCTTCCTGTAAACCCTTCGCTCATCGCCTGCTCAATATTGCGAGTCTGATCGGCCTTGAAGATGGCATCTTGATCGGCTGCTGGAAAATACTCGTCTACCTCTGCCTGAGAAACGGTTGCGCCCGCAGCGGCTTTTCTTAGGAACGCTTCACCACCTGGTTTTTGCATAATCGAGGCTTTGACATCCTCTCGGTAGGTCATGTACTGATATCTGCCCAGGCCACGTCCCCCTGCTGTGTATGCACCAACAGAATTGTAATTGCCCTCGATGCTAGAAAAAGCAGCTGCCAGTGACTGAAAATTAACACCGCCTGGGCCTTCCCCACATAGCCCAAAGCTACCTCTGCTGCCTCTAGGCGTGTTGGCACCGATTAAAGCCTGGACTTCTTGAGGCGTCTCTGGCCTAAGATCTTCCCAGCCATCCGGGGCTTTAATCGGTTGAGTTGAGCCACCCAGACCGTCTTTTACCCCTGTCAGAATAGTTGCACCTTCATGCGTTGTTATGGGAAGCGGAACCTCCATAAAATAGGCCGTACAGCCCAAATCAATGAAACCACGTTTACATACTCTGAAAGCGATTCCCCAATCAGCGGAACCAGTTGCTTCATCAGTGTTTCTAACCTGTAGCGCGAAGGTCGGCCCGAACGGAACACGGTAAGCACCTGCTTCGTTAAATACTGCTCCCAAAATTCCAAAACCGTCCTTTACCCGATGCTTGTTCGTCATCCAATTAGACCCAGCCCAAGCGCCTTTGATAGGAGAGATATCGGAGTCGTATAGCTCGATGTGAGCGCAACCCCCAACGCATCCAATCGGCTCCCAGCCCTCTTTCCCGTTCGTGCCGCCGCTGACAGGCTTGGGCGTAGCTTTGCCACCCGAGTACTCCTTCGCACCAAACGAGATGTCTTGCTTGGCAATTGGGATCAGCCCGCCAACCATTTCTAGGCCAGGAAAACTGCCGAACTGCGCAGCGGAAAGGCCCGGTACGTTTGCAACAACATCGCCACCGATCTCTGGCATTTCTCCCATCTTGGTCGCACCGAGGTTCGGCACGTCCGAGACTTGCAGCGAGCCAAGTTCGCTATCACCAACGGTCATCTGAGCAATGTCAGGATTGTCAGCGAGGTATTGAGAGAGCATGTCCTCTGAACTCGTGCCGCCGATTTTGTCAGCTAAGTTAGGGATGTCAGCCAGTGCATAGTCACCAAGGAAAGGGACATCGCCAACTAGGTCGCTCAGCGTGAAGTCCTGTAAGAAGGGCACGTCAGCAAGCTGAAAGTTCTCAATGTCGATGCCGGTGAGCTGCCCAATGTCATCCATTGTTAGCTGCTCAATGCCTGCACCGGAATACATCAGATCGCCCATCTTGATGACTTCGCTAGGGAACTGACCGGCTATCCATTCCCTAGCTGGATCGTAGGGGGGCTGGTAGCCTTCGATCTGCTGGTCGTAGCTGTCAACGCCTTCCTGTCCTTCTATCTGAAAGATAGTGTCTCGATAGCCCAGCATGAAGCCTCCGCTCTCGAAAGCGGGCAAGTCGTCAAAAGAGAGCCGGAGGACTTCAGCTTCTAAGCTATCCGTGACTTCAGGCAAGACTTCTTGAGCCAGTGCCGGTGAAGTCCACAGACAGAGGCAGGCTATGAAGGATAGAAGGAGGCAGAGTATGCGTTTCATCAAACAAAAAGGCGATCGCTTGCCATCTAAATGTCGAAACTGTTGTTTAGTAGATTGCTGAAGTCGGGCTGGCCCGATAGCTTGGTCAGGTGCGACCAGTCAACACCTGCTTGCTGAGCGGCGAGCCGTTGACCTGTGCCGCCGTCTACGAGCGCAAGGAACTGCTCTACTCGCTGGAGAAAGCTGTTGCCAGTGCCATGCTGCTCTATAGCTGCGTCATATTCAGTGCGCAGTGCAGCAATGTCGATATCATCTCCATCCGGTAACAAAGCAATCTGAGCAAGTTCAGGGTTGGCTTCAGGTATAGCGCTGATGGTGTTGTGAACGGGTTGATTGCCAAATGACACGTTGAAGACGTAGCAGCCGTCCGCTGTGTTCGCGAGCAGTGAAGTTGTAGGTGTCTGCGGCATTCCTGGAAACTGTGATGCTTCAACCTCAGTCAGAATTAAAGTCTGCGTTCCCTGCGCCGGAATCTCTTCCAACATCAGCTTAGAGATATCGAAGACCTTTGCCTGATAGACAGGCTCATCAAACGAGATCGAAGCGCCATGTCCGCGATTAATAACAACGTTAGGGCCGCGAGTGCAGGCTGCGTTTGCGGCTGTTGGTAGTAGCAGAACAAAAGCAGCCGCAAACGCAGCTCGTTCTAATTGTTTTAGTCTCATGATGAATCTCCTGCGCTACCGTGACGCGCTATTGAGTGGAATGTAGTTGTTGAACGTGAGTTGAATGGGTCTGGCTTCTAGCGTCCAGACCGTAGGTTGCGCGGCAGTCCGTGAGTTTCTAGCTGCTGCGATCGCCTCAGAGCGCTCCACCTGAGCGTCGATGATGGTTTCGGCTAAGCCCCCGCCAACGTCCATCAAGACGTTATCTCCGTTACTGAGGACGTTGCCAAGGCTGTTCCCAAATGATTCCATTAGAAATCCGCCTACGTTGGGGCTAGAAGACCGCGAAGCACCTCCGCTGGCTTTTGCCATTAGAACACTCCCGTCTGCGGCTTGAACCGCTACGCTAGTGCGGGGAATCTGTATACTCTGAGTTTCTCCAAAGATGCCAACAACTTGGATGCTAACAGCGCCAGAACCGGGATCTATTTGAGCTTGACCTAAGAACTGGGTGCCCGCTGCTATTACAGATTGATTTCCAGCCATAATGTCCTCAGTTGTCATGAGCAGCACCTCTGGCAGTGACGTGCCCTCTTGCCAGATAAATCCGAAGGGTAGCTCTGCCTGAGCGCTGGTTCCTGGCATGATGGCTATCGGTGAGGCGGGCGCAGAGTAACTTCTAGGTTGTACGCTTTCTTGACTCCCATCAGATGTCTTGAATCTTCTAGGGTCTAGCACTGCTGAATCTCCTCTCGGTGCCTTGTTTCCGCTAGCGACGGGAGGTGTGCTCTCAAGGTCAGGGTCTACTTCAGGAGCTTCAACTGCTAGCACCGCATTGGCATCCTGCTGGTATTGCAGTTCCTCTTCAGTCAGTGGTCTTTCAACGGGTGATGTCTGCGCGGGCGAGAACGCAGGCTGTGCCTGCGGTAACTCTACGGCGATCGCTTGGATGTAAGGATTTTCCATCTCGAATGGATTAGACGCTCTACTGCTGGGAGTTCGAGCAGCCTGCGTGGTTGGTGGCGGTGCGCCGTAGGTGCCTAATGCCTGTAACTGCGCTCTACGCTCGAAGGGATCTACCGGTTCGGCTTCTCGCGCGGGTGCCTGTATGACCCGAGTGGGTTGTGGACTGGCCGCAACTGGTGCAGAGCGAGATGAGGGCGCAACAACTCTAGAAGGCGTCGGTGCGGATCTAGGCGCGGGAGCTGGCCTGCTGCTGACAGTGGTTGCTCGTGATGTCGGTGCTGGGGTTGGTTTAGCCGCAGCATCTGTTGATTTTGTTGCTACTTCAGCCTGCGCATTTTCCTGTTGTTGGCGACCAGCAGCATCTATGGCGTCAGAATCAACCTGCTGATCAGTAAAGGCTTGTTGGCTGCGCAGCTGCTCTAGCTCTGCCTGCATAGCCGCGTAGTCCTCAGGACTAACGTAGCTGTTACCTTCTGGTGTCTCCTCAATGACTGCAACAGTCTCCGCTTTCTTAGAGCCGCCACCTAAGAATATGAACGATAGCGGCAGCATCAATAGTCCAGAGATTACCGCGCCAGTCGTGGCCTTCGGCCCTAGTCTGCGAGAGAACGGCTTTTTGTCTGTTACCTTCTCGAAGTCCGCAGCAGAGGCAATTTGGCTGGCTGGTTTGTCTGGCGTCGGCTGCTGAATGACAGGTGCGCCATCGAGCAAGGTTGAGATGTCCTGAAGCTGAGTGTCATCGTTGTCGGGAAATGTCGCCAGATTGTCGGCGGTCGCCGTCCCGTTTTCGTTGCTGTAAACGCCGTTGTTTTCCATGAGATTTAGTCTTGTTTGAGGGCAGTAATTTTGTCGATGCGAATGCCTGATTCGAGCAGGCGGTAGGTGGTCTTCGCTGCGTCGGAGGGATCTTCTTCTAATGCCAGCAGCGGCACCTCAGCAGCGACTAACTGTAGTTGAACGTTGGTGGGCACCATCTCGCCAGATGGATTGCTAGGCGTAGCTATGAGCCGAGATCCGACAACATCAATTTCCCAGCGACCTGGTTCAAGCTGTCTAGGCGCGGAGATGCGATAGGGCATGTACAGCGAACTGAGTCCGCCTCGTTGAGCTTCTGTGGTGTATATGTTCTCAGCGAAGCCTTTGAGATAAGCATCTCTAGTGGCATCGGTGAATAGGTAAGATGCGGTAACCGTTTGTTCAGGAAGATTCGTACCTTCGTAAGAGACCTGTTCAGTTTGGTGGTCTATTTGCGGGAGATCGCCAAAAGAAAAATTGAGGAGCGCCCATTCGCGAGCGACGTTCTGAAGAACTTGAGGGTCGCGATAGTCGTAGTCAATTGGCTTGGCGATGAATGCCTGACCGCCAACCTGTTGTACTAGCGTCGGTGCGTCTCGGCTGGCAATACGAGACACGCTAGCGGCGAGCCAGAACATCATGAGTAGCGTGAGGCTGTTGCTGACGATCAGCCCAAGCATGATGAGACTGCCTTTTGATCTAGCGTCTGTACCTGTACTGGGTAGTAGCTTTCTGAGTCTTTTAGGCTGTAGTTTGGCTATCATTTGTCTTTGTCTCTTTTTTCTTTCAGTCCGTCTAGTACGTACTTGGTTAAGGCTCCGCTATCGCCATCAGCTAGCTCTCTTGCCAAGATGTTTTCGTAGATTTCAATTTCACCATCAATGTCCTTTAAGGCTTGGTATACTTCCAACAAACAAAGGTCTTGAGTTGACTCTCCATACTCTGGTTCCATCGCTGTGCAAGTGTCTAACGCTTCTTGCCTCATATTCAACTGAGCGTAATCTTTGGCTTTTGACCGATAATCAGACTCATCATTGAGAATGATGGCTTCTGGATTGGGCTTTGGCTCTACGTTCAGTACGCTAGGCGCACCCATAATAAGTAGAACAACAACACCTAGTGGAATGGTCAAGACCCAAGCAAATCTCATGATGCAATCCTCTCAGCTACTTCGGACGTGGCATCGGAACAGGCACCAATGCAATTGCTGCACTCGCTCCTCCTGCCATTGCATGAACTAGCCTAGCGCCTCCCCAGCCACCCATCGCCATTGCGAGCAGCGGTGAAATGACACCCATTGCTATGAGTAGTCCAGTGCTGCCGAAGTTGGTAGCATCAATGGTCAAGGCGACTGTCGCAATCGCTCCAATCAGAATGTTGTAGCTCATTTTCATCAGCGCAAAGGCGATGAATCCTGCGCCCCAAATAAAAATAATTCTGGGCTGAAGCGGTGCGAGAGAAGCCGCAACAGCAATCGGTGCGAGCATTGCCGTTAGGTAGAAGCCAACGTCGATAATTGTCATCATGGCGCTCTGAAAACCTTTCATCAGCTGCTGAGCTATCGCTTGACCAGCGCTTTGGAAGAAGAAATTGACTAATCCAAAAGTCATATCGTTTTGCGAATCCTTTGCTAAGTTGATGTCGCCGATAATTTTGTCCAAGCGCTCGGTTAAGCGCTTCAACCCTGATATATTCAGTCCCAAAGCGTTTGTCTTGTTCTCTGCTGCCGTAATCGCATCTTTAGCTTTCTTTGCTCCATCCTCAAAGCATTTGAGTTGTTCTTCTCCTTCTTTCGCTTCGCACTCGACGAAATTCAATCGGATAGTCTCTTTTGCTTCCTCTGTTAGTAGCACGTCAGATAAGGCGTCCTTCATGCTGACCGGCCCAAGCTGGAAAGATAAAATTTCCCTTGTGGTGTCATTAACGAAGTTTCTAGAGCCGTAGGCAATCTTTGTCATGAGTCCATAGCTGTTGACCGTTAGCACACAGATCAGGACTATCCAGGCGACATGTTTGAAGATCTCCTCGTATCGATTGAACGTAAAGGCCTGAGTGATAGGAATGAGCATCCAGAAGAACGGGATGACCATGACCTTTTTAGCAAAGTCCATAACGGCTAGATACCCAGGGGAGTAAGTTCCTGTGAAGGTCATTTCCCATAGTTCATTGAGTCCTTCCTCACTGCTTTTAGAAACATCTATGGCATTTTCGAGAATAGAGGTGGCACCGCCCGGAGCATCCTGCGCTATTCCAGCAGAAGCAGAGACAAACAGAATTACACCTGCATAGAAGCAGACAACTAGCAGCGTTCTATATTTGTATGATCGGTTAAACAACAACATAGTGCTTGTGTAATAGGGCTATGGCGTAGCAAAAAAGGAAGGCGCAGCCGGAGCTGATGGGGTAGGCGATGCCGCTGAAGAAATATCTGCAAGCCCAGGAATGATCATGGCTTCACCGGCTGAGCTGGATAAAGCTGCTGCGCGGCTAGTTCTATCGCGCCGGTTCTGTTCGTCAGCCGCTTCACTAGTATCAGCGGCAATCTGGAGTTGAGCACTTTGTAGCCGCTGCATATTCCACAGCGACTCGCCGAGCATGGCGTTTTGCTGCATTTCCTGCATCTGCATCGTGGCCGCAATGCCAGATATCTCAGCGCTGCGCCGTACGATGTCTTGAGTAGAGGTCGCCTCAGTTGCTTCGCCTGACTTAGAGATCGCACTCTGCGTAGAAGCCAGTCCCGCCTGCATCATGTCCGAGCTAGTGGTGATATTGCCTTCGAGCCACTGGTCTCCTGCCTCAGCGAGCATTGGCGCTGCCATCGCTCGCCCTAGCTCTTGGTCATACTGGTTCGCTTTGTCGCGTCTAGACACAATCGGAGAACGGGTGAGAATACCTGCTTCCTCATCGCTTTCTTCTTGTGGCAATCGTATTTTGTAGGGGTTAGGCGGCGTATCTGGATTCCCGTCGCCGTCAGCACTTTCCCATCCATCACCGAGAACAACGCTTGAGATCTCTCCGAAGATATCGTTTTGGCTAGTGAGGATGCTTAAAATGCTTTCCAGAACACCGCCCATATTGCCGTTGAGAATATCTTTAAATATCTTAGGAGCAGGCCCACCTGCGTCGCCGAAGATATTGCCGAGTCCACCCATGAAGATATCTCCAAACGAACCTCCGCCCCCGCTCCCACCACCGGGCGATGATGGAAAGCTGCTCCCTGGTAGCCCTGGGAAAGAGGGAATGATATCGCCGAGTCCACCAAGATCGCCTAAGTCGCCAATAGACGGCTCGCCCGCCGCAATATTGCTACCGCCCCCACTGCCGTTGATGGCACTGGGAATATCGGATTCAAATGGGTTGTCGCTGCTAAATGGCTGAGTGGAGGCAATTGCCCCGGTTGCAGTCGCGATCGCTGACAGCGAAACCACTACTGCGGCCCAACGGCGCTTCCGCCGAGGCTTCGTCTCAGGCTGGGTTTGAGAAGTAGGATTAGACATGGACAAGCATAGGTTGAGAGAGCTTTTCACGGTTGCTGTACAGGTAGTCGATACGCCCTGCTCGGAGGGCTTCGACATAGATTTTGGTAAATGCAGCATGGGCCTGATACTTGTTAGTGAACCGAGCTGTAACGGTATCGCGCAGCCAGATCTCAGACTTGTTGTTTGCCAGCGCTGCTAGCCACTCAGGGGGCAGGTAGTGGTCGCAGTGAACCAGCTTTGAGTCAACGTCCACCAGCCAGCTAGACGAGAGCGTTTGCGCATTGGTGAAGAATTGCTCAGTGGTGTTTGGCGCTAGAACTGCTGGATCGTAGCCGAGCAGCTTCTCGAACTCTCTAGCGGCGTTGCGCGTGATCGCGCCGATGAATCGAACCTTCAAGTTGTTGGTAATTTGGCTAGCAATAATCGAATTAGCAACAGAAGCCGGGTCTTGCGAGATGACGACGGGCTTAATGCCCGAGGCCATTCCGTTTGAGCACATCATGCCGACAATACGAGCGAGCGCCTCAAACTTCAGCAGCACCGGAGCTTCATCGACGATAGAGACGCAGCTCCGCAGCTCGAAGGCTTTGCGCAGCATGAACGACTGAGCGCTGAGGGCGATGATCGCCGCGTCGATGTCGTCGTTAACGCTATCGAGTGCGAATACCGTGAACTGAGCGTCTGGGTCAATCGTAGAAGGCTCAGAGATTGCCTTACCTACCCGGCTATGTAGCCAGGTGCGTAGCTCTAGAATAATGAGACCGAGCGCTTCATCGATCATCTGCTGGCCGACGGGGATGTCAAAGTCAAACTTTTGAATAAAGTCTAGAAAGTGATGTAGTGTCGGCATTCGCTGCCACTCAGGTGAACCGATGCCAGCTGCAAAGGCTTCCTTAAACGCCGCGTCGTAGTGTTCGTAGAAGGGCGTCATTACCTGCACTAGGAGCGATCGCACTCGCTTACCTACTGAAGAAGTCTCATTGCCCATCACCATCAACGTCAGCGCCGTGACACAAAAGTCATAATGCTGCTTCAGCCTGGATTGACGAATAGACTCAGAGAGTCCCTCTAGCTTGAACGGATTAGGCGGCTGAAGAATGTTGTTCTTCTCAGTGGCCACGTCCACGTAGGCACTCATTGAGCCAAACATTTTAGCGAGATATTTGAGACTGTGAATGCCCCCTGGCTTAGGATAGTCAATGGCTAGAACATTCAGCCCGCGAACTAGCGCGTTGATGATGATATCTAGTGCGACGCCCGTTTTACCGCTGCGACTTTCACCAAAGCAGAGAATGCCAACCGTTCTAGCGAACAGGTCTACGTGTACCGGCGATCGCCCTTGCTTCGTAATAAACTCTAACCCCTTCAGATCGCCGGAGTACGGTTTGATGATGGGCATCAGTGCGGGCACCTCATCTGATAGATACACCTTGCGTCGGTTGTCGTTGTAGAGCGAATCCATCGTTACCGGCAGCGAGTTTAGCCAGAGCATCCAAGCGGCGTCTGTCTCCCGCTGCCAGCGACTTTGAGTAAATTGACCCATGAACTCGCGGCAGCTATTGGCGAGTTTCTGTTTGGTTGGACGTTTCAGGAACACCGATATCGCAGCGCTGACCGGCGCAGCACCTGCGTACATTCGACTTTGTGCGTCTACAGCTTCATTCAGGTGATGACTGGCTTCAACGTTGACATTGTTGCGTTTAGCGGCCATCGACTGACCGGCCATCGACTCTTTAGCGACCCGCTGTAGGGCAATTTTAGCGACAAGCTGAGGACTGGGCGATAGCTCGCATACAACCTCGCAGTCAGCCGTGTTGCAGATGTATTCCCACAAAAACAGCAGCTGATTGCTAGGCGAGATAAACGCAGCGGGTTTTTCTTCGAGACCGATGGCCGCAATTAGCTGACCGCCTAGTTCAACATGAGATCTTCCAGCTTTAGGAAAGCTTTCGCCTACAGCCAATGAGAGCGGATCGATGTCGCTATACTGCTCGTCAATAAAGTCCTCATAGAGCACGAGTCCCGTGCCCGCTTCAGAACTGTCTTCTAAAACCAGGTGATAGCCTAGCCCTGGAATTTGCGCGTTGAACTCAGTGTTGAGATTGAACGTTTTGTAGAGGTCTTCCCACAAATCAGAGACTCTGAGCGTTCTCGTCCGCAGACCCATTGCGGCCAGCATTGACTTAAAGGGCAGATAGCCGCTGTTAAAAGCGTCAAAGAGCAGTGACTTCAGCAGTTCTGTGGGCACCTGCTTTTCTTTGCCGAAGACTCGGTGATAGTAGAACTCAGCGTTGCTCAGCGCTTTTTCAATGAAGTTGCGGCCCTGGTTATCGAACTCACCGAGCTGGTACGAGGCAAACACCATGATGGACTTGTGTTGCCTGCGGCCCTGGTCGTTGAGCAGACGGACGTTCTTTGAACGAGCCGCTTGGAAGTACTGATGTTCAGTATTATTAGTACGCTCCATCAGCTCTGAGATAGTGACCTGTTCTTCGGTATCGTCCGCCGTTGAGCGAAACCGAATGGTCAGTCGCTGCTTGTCGTCCAATCCTTTGAGAGATTGTTCAATACGCTTGAGGATTGTTTGTGCTTCGCCAGGATAGAGCAGTGGATGAATGCCGCGTACTGCAAAGGCAAAAACAACAGAATATTCCCATAGCTGTGTGAGGCTATTTCGCCTGCGATTAAGATAACAGCCAATGTCTTCCCCTTGGACTTTCATTCGGCAGAAAGCGAGGAGATCGCACTGGTCTTCAAACCGTTTGAGCTTAAAGACCTGTCCTTTTTTTCCTTTGCCAGAGATAGATGATTTAGTGAGCATTTACTATCTTTCTAAAACGCTGTGAACGGTATAGCGACCCTTTACCCAGTTGGGCGGTGGGAGTAGTGAATAGGCAAATCGGATTGGATCAGTGCCGACGACGAAGAGCCAAGTGAGAGACAGGAACATCCCCAGCATGATGACTGCACCCATCTGTAGACCCAAGAACAGCGTGATACCAACGCTAGTGCCGAAGGCAGCTAGCAAAATACATAGCAGTGGCATCGGTAGGAACAGAAAGCCTGGGAAGCGTCCAATGGCACGATTGATGACGAGATATAGGCTGGATTCTTGCATCTAGGAATATCTCTCTGTTATGAGCCGAACAACAGACCGTCTGTGAATTCGAGTACGCCGATTAAGATAGCTATGCCAAAGAATAGGGAGAGGCTGCCGACTAGAATCTGAGCGTTTTGACTTACGCCCCCGACGATCACGCCTATTGCCCCAACGACGATGAGTGCCCACATAGCAAAGGTAAGGACATCTATAATGCTGG
The DNA here is from genome assembly GCF_015207105.1 of cf. Phormidesmis sp. LEGE 11477. Lineage (GTDB taxonomy): Bacteria > Cyanobacteriota > Cyanobacteriia > Phormidesmidales > Phormidesmidaceae > Phormidesmis. The sequence goes on along the minus strand of NZ_JADEXO010000009.1, from coordinate 48,630 downwards.
TCGATTCATCAGTTCCAATATAGGCTCCAATGCCACTATCAGCTGCATCTCTTGCGCCATCAAATAATTGCGCGTGAGCGGGGGCACCATGCGCTAATAAAGAAACTCCCAGAATGATAGCCAGCATGACGAAGAGCATTTTTCGTCTGCCTTTAGAGAACAATAAATGATTGATTATTTGGTCTGTACTTTGACCTGTGAAAAGAGCGGTGGCAGTAATACCGACGACAGCAGATACCACTAACAATGGAAGTTCTCCAGCAATGCCTATTAAAACAGCAATGCCGAATAGAGCGGAAAGAGCAAGAAGTTGAGATCTGAGCATGGTTTGAGTCGTCCGTAAAAAAGAATTCTCTGAGACGATGGTTTCAGAAGAAATATGCAAATTCTGTGACATTTTCGGGAGAATTAGTCCTGTTCGTATATCTGTTGTTCGATTACGCCTGTACATCTGACAGCCCAGGGTTGAGGAAACTGAGTGCAAAAGTACGAACGCCTAAGCCGACTGCGCCGATGAATCTAAAATAATTCTGAAGTTAGCTTGCAGACTGAGATTATTCATACATTCACCTTGAAGCTCCCTGTGTTAGGAGGTGTTTATTGATTGCTGAGCTACGTACATGTACGTAGAAAAAACAACGGAAATCCGATACCTCAAGATGATATTGGATCTCTCAATGGCTATCAAGGTATGGGTTTTAGGCAGTAATGCATGACTTTTTTGGAAAAGGCAGCACTTTCTGTAAAAAGCTAATCCCTTTTTGAAGTTTCATGCTAAAAGATTAAAAGGAAACACACCGTTCCTCAGTGAAGGGTATGAATTTCTAAAAAACAGGCGTGCTATCTCACAGCAAAAAACTTTACATTCGTCATGATGAACAACTGAACTTTTGCTGGTTCGTAAACAATTTTTCAGATCAGGGAGATGCTTTGTGGTGGATTCTAAAACCGCAGCGGGACGTAGACCAAATCTACAGTTTGCTTACTACGATTCGACTTTGCCTAATAGACTCGCTGATGATATCAGTCGATCTTCTTTCTCTACCCGACCCAAGTACTTGAACGCGCTGCTAGAGAAAGTGCTGTCTTTGCCGATGAGAACCTCTACGTCTTCTCATATCGACGAATTCTTCGTATGGGTAGAGCTGTTTGAGTCTCTACCGACCGAGCGCATTTGGCAGCTCGCGCCGACACAGAACCGGAACTTTGACCAGATGCTTAAACATCTGCTCGAAGTTGCGTTGAGCTATTATCCTGAAAATCCTCAATTGTCAGCCGTAGCAAGGGGCGTACATTCGCATAAGGTCAATATCCATCAGCCAGAGCTAGCAGACTACGGTAGGTGGTCTGATCTGAACTATCTGTCTGCTGTCCATCATCGCTCTTCTTGAGTTACTAAGGACTTTGGTGCGATCGCAACTAGCTGGTCTTAAACCGTTCCAGCGCTTTGAGGCCAGCTAATAAGCTTTTTATTGATTACCAGCATTGCGAAACATAACCGCGATCTCATCTAAGACCTCTGCCATTTCATCCGTTGTTAGTGTCCTAATCAGTCTGTAAATGAGATGTGCCTTCCTTTCCCTGGAGAGTCCTTCGATTCTTTTGTAAATATCTTCTACTTCTAAGCTCGTTCCTACCTCGGATTCAGAGCCTGGAGGTAGCTGCCCTTCAGTGCCGTCTTCCATCTAAACCTATCTTGAAAATCTAGGTGTGTTCTAATAGCAGATGCGTGTATGTACTTATATATACATCGCTTACTTAACACTTCTTGATAAAACAAGAAAAGTCATTCTTTGGGTAAGTTCTTGGATGGCGCTGGCGTACTCTCTCGGAGCTTATTAGCAAGCGCCGAGAGCAGCTCCGCCGCCGCATGGTTGTCTAGCTTGTGAACAAAGCTACTTAAGGCAATCGGACTTTCGACAAATTCTTCTAGGTTACGGTTGTGGGCGACTTGCGAAAGCCAAAACGCGAAGGCTTCGTCCGATAGGGCTGCTAACAGTTTCTCTAAGCTGTCTGTGGTGATCGCGTTGGTGTCATTTCTAAAGTTAGAAATCGCACCTGTGGATATCTCAGCTTCTTTTGCGAGATGAAGTCCCTTAATATCGAACTCCTTGAGGGTTGCGTCGAAAGCGCGGCAGAGCAGTTTCACAATTGCTTGAGTTCCGGTCGAAATTACGTCTTAAGTTAAAGATACAGAATGCTGTGTCTCGCTACGTAATTTTACGGTGAGAATTGTTTAAAGCTGAGGCACTGAAGCTATGTTGTGACTAACTCTCTTTTTCTACTGCCCTGTGCTGTAACGCCTTTTCTGATTTTATCTGCTAGTGCATTAAGCAGCATGGCGGTCTCTGTCTCATCAAGGCGCTCTACCAAGTCAGACAGCTCCGGCTGTTCTTCTACGATTAAATGCAGTCCTCTAGCTGAGATTAATTTCTCAATTAAAAATCTGAAAGCATCGTCATCTAGTGCATCGATCAACTTGTCTAAGCCGTCAGTTTTTATGGCAGTTCCATTGAGAAATCTAGACAGGCGGCTATTTGTGATGCCAGCAGCTGTTACCAGGTCTGTTCCTGTTAGTCCGAACTCATCCATAGTGGCCGTGAGTGCTGCGCTTATTTTCATAATTGAAAAAGCCTAGATCTCTTTTGCGCTTATACTATACAATACACCTGCATCAGATCCGCGTAAGGAGCGTGATATTAAAGTAATCCTTTCATAAACAGTCGAAAACCCCAGCCGCGCTAACGACTGAGGTTTCCATTTTATCGAGACAGGCGGGACTCTAAATGCTGTGGCAGGCGTTTTTATCGAGTGACCCTTTGTGCTGTCTATCTATATTAGCAGCTATTCTTCAATAGTTGCAAGACCTGCGATCGCAGTTTTATTTATGTAGGTAACAGCGGCCCGTCTCTCATCCACTTCATGAGAGATAGAACATGATCGCGATCCGTAATGACGATTTATTGCCGTCAGACCCATTAGCCCAGCGACTTAGCCACACCTTTCTAAGAAATCGCTGGGACTTTATTTATGCCTCTGTCCCAGACCCGGCTCAACCGGAACAAAAAGAGCTGGACTGGCAGACAAAACATCTGAAGCCAAAGCCCGAGTGGAAGACCGAGAGACGCTACCCGATGAAAAGCCGGGTGCTGTACCACCGCTGGGCTGACCCAACCGAAATATTAGGCGTCCGGTTCGACCACGCGACCGAATATGGCCTGCTGGATATCGACGTAGGGAGTCAATATCACCCCAAACAGAACCCGAGTGCGATCACAGAACTCCAGATTGCGCTAGAAACCATCGGCATCACCCGAACGTTCCTGGTGCGCTCAAGCTGGAGCGATGGCCTACACCTGTATTTCCCGCTGAACGGAGCCGTTAATACGTTCAATTTGGCTGTCGGCGTCAAATTCTGCCTCCAGACCCAAGGGTTTGAAGTCAAAGAAGGCGAGCTAGAGATATTTCCCAACGACAAAAGCTATGGCGTCGTCACCAAGATTCTTTATAAAGGCCACCGCCTGCCGCTTCAGCCAGATACCGGCTCCTGGCTGCTAGACGACGACCTGCAAGCTGTTAGCAACCAACTGAGCGACTTGTTCCGAGTTTGGGACACCGCCTCCATCGGCCAAGATATGGCCGAACTGAACAGTGCTTTATTGATCGCCCGTCAAAACCGACTAACCAAACCCCGCCGCCGCTTAAACAATATAGAGGTATGGCGGCGGGACTTAGAGCTTCTAATAGCTGAAGGCTGGACAGGAGCGCATCAAACGAACCACCTACTGAAGCAGATAGGCTGCTATGGCGTTGTCTTTGAAGAGCTAAGCGGAGATGCCTTGATCAAATACATCCGCGAAACAGCGACCGCTGCCCCTGGCTACGCCCGATGGTGCGCTCACCAACGTCAAATCGAGGTGCGATCGCGTAGCTGGGCCAGAGCCGTAGAAAAATACTACTGGCCGCTAGGCACCCACGCTAAACCGCGAGCCATATCTAAAGTAGTGCCGTTTAATCAGCAGCGTTCAAAAACAGCGCAGGAAGAAATCCAAACGGCGATCTCAATATTAGAAGAGGGCGATCGCCTACCGGAAGCCATTACCGCGAGAGCGCAGGCGATATCAGAACTAGCAGGAACGAGCTTAGGGACGCTGTATCGGCACAAAGGGTTATGGCACCCCGAGCATCAAGAACTAGAAAAAAGGTCTGTAATTCCCGAAGCAGCGGTCGATACAGCGCCTATTCAACCCCCACCGCCGATTACTAAAAAAGACTCAGAACCCTTGCAGGAAGGGAAATTACAGACCAAAGAAGAAATAATGAAGTGTAGCCCCGCCCCGCGTGAAGATTCTTTCAAAAAAGAATCTAAAAACTCTTCTCCGAGGGGGGTTCGGGGGGAGCAACTAAGTTTTCCACAGGTTGAACCCCCTATTTTACGTTTAGTTCCCGCTACTATTCAACGTTCTCATCCTGTGCCTCCTGGCATTAACGCTGAGCAAGATAGGATTATTCGAGGGATTCAGGTACAGGTACAACGTTTAGATTGGGCAGTAGAGGAAATTAGTCAATTCATTGCTGATCGATTTGATGGCAAGCGCCGCTACCAGTTGAGTCATGATGAACTGATACTACTGCTCTATTATTTACAGACACAGGAAGACAATCCAAGCAGATGATTTTTTCAGTTAGCGGAAAACCCCGCAACCCCTTTCTAATCGAAGTTTTCTTAGCTTCTGCCAATCTGTGAAGCATGTTGTTCTTCTGTGTAATTAAGGTCTTTTCTAGAATGAGCGATTTAGATATCAAAAGCGGTGATCTTATTACGGTTACCTATGAAGAACGAGAATTCACAGCTATCGTGATTGATCCAGACGGACTAGGGCCAGGTCAGCCTAGCGTCGGCTTCGGTTTTATGATGGCTCAAAAGCATATTGGAATACCCCAGCCAACGCTGACAAAGAGGGTCATTCAACATGACGGGGGTGAGTGGTTCAAAACACCATCTGGTATGCTCTTCAGGGTCATTCATCTTTTGGGAGCAGACAATAATAACTACAAGGTTATTGAGGTTTCAGAATGGTTTGACCTCGCAATGGACATTCTGCTGAGTCCTGGTCAGTTCCGAAAGCCGACTAAGGAAAAGATAGGTGCGTTTCTACGTTGGTTTGCGATTAAAGGTTTCTACGCTGAGGCAAACGTAGCGCTCAAAGGTGTGTACACCGGTAAAAACAGCCGTTCTGTAACGAAATGGTTAATTACCCGCCAGAGTGGAAAACCTGTACGTAAATCCTATACAGATTTAATCAGCGATACGGGTGCTCACGCTACGGCCTACGGGAAATACACCAACAAGGTATATGAAGGACTGTTCGGAGTGAAGGCCGCTGAAATGCGTGAGACTTGGGCCTTGATGTCAGGGAGCGCGAAGATTGCCCGCAATCACATCACTGAAGAGGAAGGGCTAGAAGCTGTGAAATTTTGCGAGGATTTAGTCGCTCGAATCTTCGCAGGCGATCTAGAGGAAGCGCATGACGCTGCGATCCGCTGGACAGTAAAGAAATTTAATCTGTCTCCTCAGTTCCCTAATCGTCGATAACGAATGCGCTAGCTATATTCGCAGTCAAAGCCAATTAAGAGGGTGACCCAGATAGCAGGGGCGGAAGCCCTGAAACACCCACTGGAAAGGGCAAGGAGAGCGACCCAAATCTCGCACGGACGTTAGTCTAACACGCACTACCGTTTCAACCGCTGTCGGTAGGCTTTGCTCCCAGGGCAAACGCATACTAAATTCGTACCAACGAAAGAATCAGGCTTCTAGCGTTTTGATAGCTCAAAAGTGATGCTATTTTTCTCAATAAGACCTGTTTTAATAGCTCTTACTGAGAAAATAAGGGAGTATGCGTTTGCCCTGGCTTTGCTCCTATTAAACTGCCAATTCTTCAGCGCTCATAGGTTCAATAACTTGAGCCATCGTCCGGCGAAATAGTTCACGAGTTTCCTTTGCTAGTGGTGGGCTAGTTCTTTCTGCCGCGTCAAACAGCGCATTCCCTGCACTGCGAATGGCACTTTCAGCGATCGCAGGTGTACGCATTGCTGAGCCTAGATAGTCCACAGCACTCATCACGGGTGACCCCCAGTGTAGTAGAGCAATTTCTTTAACCCGCCCGATCTCCTTACGCTTAGCCTCCTCAGGATATTTGGCTAGCACCCGCAGCAGATGGCGACAGACGAGCCGTTCATCTTCAGATAGGCAACATTTCAGCAGTCCTGCTGCCTCGTCTGTGACTAGGCGCAGAGCCACAGCCTTGATTGCCTGCTCGTCTTCCAGGCTCCCAACCAAAGGGAAGGCATTTTGGGGCGTAAGGGTTTGAGCGTCCATAGGGTCTAGTCAAGCGTCTGGAGTATCGTTATCGAGCGTGACAGTAAGATCCTCACCTATCTCCGTCCTGGGTTGTTCTTTCAAAAACTCACTACGGGAAAGCTTCAGCGGCTGTTTTTTGGCCCATCTAAAGTCTTCGTTCGAGTATGGAAATACGCGACCAGTCAGTAGCGTATAAGCTTGTTCCCAAGTCAAATCGTAGCTACGAGCAAAATATATAATCCGCGAATCGTAATCTTCTCGCCACCGCGTGAAATGCCCCTTCAGCGTTTGGCCGATGAATGCTTCCGCTGACATTGAACCCTCGTTCAAGTTGAGCGCGAGTAAAAAGTGATCGCCTATTTTGCGTTCTATTCTCAATGTTTCTAGCGGATCACCCGGCATCACATCAGGCGCGGATGGCAGTTCATTTGGATAGCGTTTTTCCAGACAAAGTTTTATTAGCTGAGCAGCAAGCGATCCCTTCTTATCGCCTAGATCTTCTGCCCATCTGCCGAGCAGCTCATCATACCCATCAGGTAGATTTACGCTGAATTTGGCCATATCCATAAATTTATCAATTGCCCACAGTGTATTACTTCAGGTCATCCAAACAGAGAAAGTATGCTTTTAAGGTGACTTGTAATTTATTAAAGAACCTTTTAAGATGACTTAATATGTCAGTTATGTATGTTTTTCTGCTTCTGTAGTGCCACCTGCCACCTCTGACACTACAAAGCTCTGACCTAAATAATGTGCTAACGGCTAGCCAGGGCTATTTGAACCATCACCACCAAAGAAAAAGGAATGCATCCACCATGTCTTCTAAATCAAAGGCAAAGACCGAAGCCGCCACTAATCCCATGACCATGACGGCGGCGCTGATCGCTGAAGAGCTAAATATCGCACCTGATGCGATACAAGATCGCTGGCCCAGTCTCAGTCCTGATACAGAGCTAGACGCTCAGCAAGAGGAGCGTATCCGCTACTGGGCAGCTGAGCTGGCATTAACGCCAGAGCGCCGCGAGCTGCGCAACTTGCTTAAAAGTCGAATGATTGACGCCGACAGACAAAACGCTGCCTTAGATGAAGTAGAACGGTTGATTGCGCTAGCGCATTCGAGCGACGGTGAAGAACTGCCAGCCGATCCGAAAGAAGCTGCTTTTATCAAAACTATCTACGAATCTGAAAAAAAGCTCCAAGGCCGGATGGCTGGACTAATGCCAGCACTGGCCGAAGAGGTCTACGTCACCGAAGCAGGCGAAGTGGTGCGGCCTTCAGTGGCAATAGCCCAGATCGAAACGAAACGCTACGACTCGTCCGCCTTGCAGAGCAGCTCCGTAACAGTCCCAGTCCTCAGCAGCGGCGAGAACTAAATGCTGAGCAGGCTGCTGAGGATCTACGAATCTCTGTGGCCGCTGCTGCGCGTATCGCGCATTTAGGCCGCTACCGAAAGCAATTTACCGATCCTATTGATACTGCCATGCACGATTCAGCCGCTAAGAATTGGCGCGACTATTTTATCTACGGCTTAGTAGGCAGTGGGCTGATGGCGGGTGCGATCACCTTGATTGGCGTTGAGAATAAAAAGCTATATGCGCTGTCACCCGTCGCTGGGGCTTTGGTAGGGGGCGCGGTGTCTAAGCGAGACGATCAGCACCGAAGAGTTCCGTCAGAGCTGGCGACTTCCCCAAGACGTTTTGCGGCGGATGTGACCATTGCGCTCGATAACAGCTTGGCGCACCTGCAAGCCGTTGAGTGCGTGGCCGGGGCAATGGCGCAATCTGCCGATCAGTTTTCTATCACCCTACAGCAAGCAACTAGCTCGAAGCTCCCGCAAACCTTTCTAGGCAAGGGGTTTGACTAGCTATGGATATTCAGTTTGTCAAAATCTCTCTGTCTGCTGAAGAGTCGGCAAAGGCGTTGCCTATCGTCATGCGAGCGATTGCAGCAGCTCCGGCTGCGATGCCAGCGCCCGTAGATTTCGGCGCGGTGCCTGCGGCTTTTCGATCGCCAGTAGTACCAGAACCCAAGCAGATTGCACCTGCTGCTCCCGCGCCATCAATAGCGCCAGAATCGCCTGTAGGAAACAGGCCAGCGAAGATTCAAGTGGCACCACCTACAGGTTCAGTGGCTAAGGCACAAACCATGATTTTTGATGCCAGTCTGGGTCGCTATCGGCAACGATCGCTATGGGACAGGCTCGTGAACCTATGCGAGCAGGCTGATCAATGGTGTCTAGATCGTCAGTGGCTCATACCGATTGGTGTGGGCGGTGTTGTCGGTTTCGGAATTTTGTATGCCTGCATTCGTTTCGAGGTGCCTGACCGCATCTATCAGCGTTTTGTCACAAACGATTCGCCCGCTTTGGTTGAGCCTGTAGAAGAGACTACCGTCCCGACTGAATCTGAGAATCTCTCCAGTAACGACTCGCCAGCAGACGCCAGCGACAAGGCTGGACAGCCCGCAAAGCTGCCACTGTCAGAGGGGGCTATCAAATGAGCTTGTTGGCAAAACTCCTCAACCGGAAACCTAGTGTAGAAGCGCCTGTCATCTCGCCTTTACCTGAACTGTTGATAAAAGCAGTCAAGCGGATGAGTGAGACAGATAAGGATGTGGAGGTAGAAGCGGCGACGCTGGCGTTGGAACTGCGCGAGCGGTCGGCTGACTACAAGAATGTGCGAGCGATCGCTACGGATATCGTTTATGAAGGTGATTCCGATAGTGCAGAGAAGCTGATGAATCTGCTGGCTCGGTACGGCTTTGGTGACGGCGCAATCACGATAAAACAGCCAGAGCGGATTGAGCGTGAGGAGATACCGGAAGCGCTGGGATCTTCAGTGCCAAACCTGCACCCTGAGAACCTTTTCTTAGAGTTGGCACTATCGCCAGATGCCTATGCCGCCGTGCTACTAGGCGATTCTGGCACTGGACTCACCACTTTGATACAGGCGCTGATTGGTGCCGCGCTGCGTCATCCGTGCCCAGGTATCAGTATCACGGTGCTGGATTTCGTCGGCGAACCAGATTGGCGGGGGCTAGCGGCGGTTCCTAATACATTGGCTGTTTTATCATCGCGAGACACAAAGTTCCTGGAGCTGGCCGCTGACTACATCGGACAGATTGCCAAAGAGATCCAGCAGCGTCACGCGCAAAGAACAATCAAGCAGCGGTCAAGATCATTAGGTTCGAGCTGCTGGCCTACATATTTTCTAGCGGTCAACGGTTGGCAGCTCGTATCAGAAGCGCTGGAGAGATTCACCTCCACGCAAATACAACAGCATCCTCATGCGGCCCAGCTCTTAGCTGATTTCAAATACTGCTTAGCCAGTGGCCCGAAGGTGGGCGTGACGGTGGTGGTAAGCGGAGATCGCATCAAGAACATGGGCATCAGCCAGACAGCCTTGGACACTGCGCGACTGTTTGCGTTGGGCGCGGTTCATAGTCCTGGTATCGGCGGCTATCGCGCTGTTGATGCGCTCTTGACTAACGCTAATCGTATTCCTGATTTGAGCGAACGCAAGGCGCTCAAATCGTTGTTATCTGAGGCTAAGACATTAGGCTTACCCGTGGTTTTGGCGCTTTCAGGTGTGCCGCGTTTAGGTGAGCTAAAAGATTTCAGAGATGAAGATCTCAATCTTGGTGAGATGTACAAAGCACGGAGGGGAAGCTGATGAAAAGGAGACAGTTTCTGACGATGGCAGGGTTAGTGAGCGCTGGTGTGTTCATACCAGCAGGGCGGAACGGCGGCGCACTGGCGGCAAAGATGAGCTTGGATGAAGACGACCTATATTGGCTGACGGGCCGCAGTTGGTTGTATGCGATCACCAGTGCTGAGGGGCTAATCGGGTACGGCAAAGAAGCCTATCAGATTGCTTACCGATACAAGCGCTTCGAGGGCTTTGACGATCACCCACGCAAGCGAGCAGAGTCACCGATTCCTGGCACTGACAAAGTATCGAATGCCAGCGGCCCTTACCAGATTCTTTCTCCTACCTGGGATAAGTGCCGATTGAAGCACCCTGATATTTGGCTGGTTGATGAGCCTGACTTCTCGCCAGCTAATCAGGATAGATGCGCCTTGGCGCTGAGTTGGGATGCTGGCGGGCATCAACATCTATTAGATGGGTGCCGCGTGTTGAAAGGCCATCTGAGCGTTGATTACGGCGCTTTTCAGAAAGCAGTATTTGCTGACTCGATTGAATGGGCCTCGTTTCCAGGGCATGACATCGGCGCGGCGACCGGCCAAAGCACGAAGCCACTGTGGAAGATCTGGACAGCTTTTCAGTGGGCGCTATGGGGACAGTGCGGCTATCGGCGCAATCTTTCGCCGGTACTGAATTCGCTGTCGGTCACCTCTCCGATGGGGCCACGCTGGGGGCGGTTGCATGGCGGCGTTGATCTAGCGGCTGCTGTCGGCGAACCTGTGTTTGTGCCGGAGCGATCTCAAGTTTTGAAGGTCGCTGAGGATGGCCGCGCTGGACTGCACGTTGTGCTTCAACCTTTGAATTTCCCAGAGTTAGAGCTGAGCTTTTGTCATCTCTCTAAGTTTGAGTGCGCCGAAGGTGATGCGCTGGCCGCTGGTGATGTGCTGGGCCTTGCAGGTGCGACTGGCACCGTGACCGGGCCGCACCTGCACGTAGGTGGCTGGTGCGGGGGTGGTCTGTTTGACCCCTACCGCTACTTAATGATGTCTCAATGGATAGCTTAATCATGATTGCCCTCAAACCCCCGGACAAATCCTCGCGTCTTGGATTCAAATATCTGAAGCCGACTGAAGGGGAAAAAACCAAGCCCTTTAAGAAAGAACAACTCAGCCAGAAGAGAGTCAGGCGATTACGCTTGCTGAATGTTGCATTCGGTCTGTTGTATGGCGGGACTGCTCTGTGCGCTGGTTGGTTTTCTGCTGCTCAGTCAGTGCCAGTGACATCGCCTCAGCCGGGGCCAGTAGCCGAAGCAACGACGCTGTGGGATAAGCTCGGCTCTCCTGAGTTTCAGGCGTGGCAACAGCGCTATCAAATCGAAAAGACTGCAAGACTGCTGGCTGAGGCCGAACAGGATAGAGAGACTGCAAGGGACTATAAAGTAATTGCGTCTCAAGCGCTGGCTGCGTCGTTTCTTCCGCACTCACCTGGGGAAGCGGTCATAACAACAACGAGAGTGGCAGTCGATTGTTTTGACGATGGTGACTTAGGTTTCACTGCGGTCGTCAATCAAATGGAACCAGACTCGCCCTACGTGAAACAGGGAGTGCTTGGCAACCTCGCTGAGTGCTATCCAGGAACGCGGGGTGCGGGCGGCGCGATTGGTAAGGCTGGAAAATTTCAACCGACTGTCAGAGAGTGACGACAAATCTTCTCGCCTGCATTTTGAAAAGTTTGAATCACGCTGAGTCACAAATTATTAGCGCCCTGCAAGTGCAATACAAGAGTGATTCAAGAGTAATTTGCACTGCAAGAGTTGTATAAGCGTCGTGCAAAGAAAAAGTTTGTATCAGCGTGACCGAAGCGTTATATCAAAAACACCTTAAAGGAAGGACTAATGGCTGAAATTAGATTGCAAATAAATTTAGACCGAGGAAACTTGCTCACAAAAGCATTCGTGAAGGTTTATCGGGGACGCAACATCATCACCGAGAAAAGATACAAATTCTCTTCAATGATTGCTAATACCCAGGCGAAAGCTGCTGAAGGTGTAATTATTCCGAAGCGTAGAGGCATTTTTTACTGTGGCAACAGGGCGCTAATGATCGAAGGTGCTGAGCTGCACATGCCGCTAGCCGATGGCGACAAGCTAGAGAACGTAGCAGCTACCGTGGCCTCTCTCATTGCAATCGTAAAAAAGGACTCAGGGATAAGCTTTGTCAGCCCTACGGTAGACATCGCGGTGAGTACGCCTTTCGTCACCGATGCGACCACAAAAGCACTGTACAAAGAACTCCGCGCAATCGGTGACGGCTTCACCACCAGTGAGGGTGACACTATTAATCCTCACTTTCAGCGCTTCTGTGTCGTGCCAGAGGGCCGTACCTATTTGATGGTCAACCCTGACTACAACGGCATCATCGACTTTGGCAGTGGCACTATCCAGGGCGCAATCAGAAAACCAGATGGCGGTATTGCTACAGTCAATGCTCACGGCGGAGATCGTGGGGGTGCCAACTACTGGATCAGTGACGCGCTGCAAAGCGATTCTTTTATCAACGAAGCACGAAAGTTAAAGCGCAACAACATTCCTACACCTGAACAGCTATCGGTGATTCTAGGGCAGGCAAAATGGGACTTTGCTGGGTTTAGCTTGGAAAAGCATTTGCGCGGCACGATGAAGAAGAGTCTAAATATTGTTGCCAACACTGCTAAAGCTTTAGATGTCGAGCAGAAGCGACGCAACGATGTTTTTACCCTGGGCGATCGCGTCTATGCGCTCATTGGTGGCGGTAGCTGCTTGCTGGAAAAAGTCTTATCACCTAAAGAACAGCAACAGCTATCACAGTCTGGCATCCACATCATTGGCGCTGATCAGGATGCGGACTACGCTAACGTGCTTACAATGTCAGAAATAGTCAGCAAGGAGCGGATCAACTTGCCGAATTATCAAGAGCTAGAAACTAAGCGTATTGCCAGAGCCGAAGCCGCCAGAGCTAAGCGAGCGATGGTTAAGACGGAGGCACCGGCACATGCCTAAGAAGCGAAGTGAAGGCACACCTAGACCAAAGAATCTGACTGTCAGGAACAACGAGTTTCGCTGGTCGCAGCTAGAAAAAGTATGGAGAGCAATACCAGGATTAAAAGGTGATGTCACACAGTCTTTTGATATGGCAGTAGCTGCTCTTCTAGACTCACTCTCTGATTCTCCAGCATCACCACCGACGTCTGTTTTATCCTCTACTCAAGTAGATAATGTAGTTGTATCCAGTTCGAGTAATGATGGTGATATGGATATGGAAAACATGTTTAGCAGCTTCGGTTCTTCTGAGTAATTGTTGATCACGCTTTAGCCTTGAAACTCTATACATGACAAGTGTGTTGCACTTGTCATGCACTTGTAAGAAAACAGGTTGACAGGAAGAAACGTGATCAACTGTCCGTTCTAACCTTGATTTAACAGATACTGCGATTGTAGAAGAACCGAACATCGAGCGCGAAGCTGAGGCAATAGCTAAAGAAAGTCGGTTGAGCGACATTGAGCGATAGCTAGCGGCTACGTGTCTACAAGAAGAAAAGAGCATTGTTAACAGCAGAGCTTGGCCAATAGAGTGAAGGTAAAGACATCGTTAGGAAGCCGGTATTTACCTTCGGTCGCTCTGGCGATCTAGTGAAGTTTAGCTGCGAGGAAACGGAGTTTGGTCAGGCGGCGACTCTGACGACCAGCGCTGAGCCGAGTTCATTCTTTGTCGCTCGCTATCTGTCAGGCTGCACACCGGGCGAACTAGGTGCTGGAACCGAGATTGGTACGACGCTAGGGCCGCTGGGTTGGGAGCAGCATAATCAGATGAATGATGCTGCTAAAGAGCCTATCCGGATTTCATTGAGTGGGCATTGTCTGGTTATACAGGAGAGTACGCCACCCCTGCTGCTGAGAGCGATCTACATTTTGATGAGATTACAGAGGCTGTCAGATCTTTCTTTACGGAGCCGATGGAATGAGCGAAAGTCCCCCCAATGCTGAACAGGTGAATAGGGCGATCACTTGGTATCGACGCGAGAAATCAGCGATCGCCCAGCGCTGCCCTATTGCTACGCCAGGAAGAATCTTTCGCTCAACTTGGTTGGATGTTTTGGAGAAGCACGTTGCACTGTGGGAATCGGGTTCACTGGGTCTGCATTTAGCGATGGCCTACATCTATTGGCCTCTGAAGACTGTTCGTGCTGCGCTCTACCCTAAATTCTAAATGCTTGCGTACGTGAGAAACGGTATCACTTTGGCTAACCAGAGAGCTAAATAGGCATTGACCAAGCTAGAGCGCTTAGAAAATTTCTACCAAGTGTACTAGATTCTCAGCTTATGTTAAAGCATATTAGCCTTTATCTCTTTCCCACAACGGGGTTAGCACCTCATCGCCTTCTTGAGTGAGCTGTTCGCTGATTTGGACGCCAACTTCTCTATCTGAACTTTCACTGAGTGGCTGATGCATAGCTTTCTTGTATATTGCCTTTCTTCACCCGTAAGATGCGGCCTGCGTTCAAAATAGCTAGCAGTGCCACACCGACATCGGCGAACACAGCTTCCCAAAGGGTTGCTAGTCCAATAGCGCCGAGGGCAATGAATACAACCTTTATCCCCATAGCGAGAACTATATTCTGCCAGACGATTCGCAGGGTGCGACGGGCTAGTGCGATCGCCTCAGCCACCTTCGCAGGCGCATCTGTCATAATCACTACGTCCGCTGTCTCAATGGCCGCATCTGAACCCAGTCCGCCCATTGCCATCCCTACATCAGCTCTGGCAATCACGGGCGCATCATTGATTCCGTCTCCTACAAAAATAACTTTCTTCTTGGCTTTACTGGCAGACTGTAGAAACCCTTCTAAGGCATCTACTTTGCCTTCGGGTAACAGCTCAGCACGGTACTGGTCGAGCCCTAACTTTTGAGCCACGGTGTTAGCCACATACTGGCTATCGCCTGTAAGCATAATGGTCTGAATGCCTTGTTGCTTCAAAGCGCTGATGGCTTCTACTGCATCTTCTTTTATCTCATCAGCGATAATAATTCGTCCAGCATAAATGCCATCGACAGCTAGATGCGCGACTGTTCCGTCTACATGACAGACATCGTGAGGAATGTTTTCTCGGTGTAGCAGCCGGTCATTCCCTGCTAGAACCGTGTGCCCGTTGACCTTAGCGCGAATACCATGACCGGCGATTTCTTCATAGTCTTGCAGTACAGCACTATCGAGAGGCTTTCCGTATGCTTGTTGAATCGACTGAGCAACGGGATGGTCAGACTGAGACTCTACTTGAGCTGCAAGTTCCAGTAGCTGTTGTTCTTTGAATCCATTTTGAGCGATAACTTCACTGACTCGAAAGTTGCCCTTAGTCAACGTGCCTGTCTTATCGAAGACAACTGTATTCACTTGAGTAAGCGCGTCAAGAAAGGTAGAACCTTTGACCAAAATACCACGTTTGGCCGCGCCGCCGATGCCGCCAAAGTAGCCTAGTGGAATGCTGATGACTAAGCCACAGGGACAGGAAATCACCAGCAGTACGAGGGCGCGATAAGTCCACACAGACTGTGAGGCGTCAGGAATGAATAAAGGTGGTAAAACGGCTATTGCCAGCGAAAGAAAAACAACAACAGGCGTATAATAGCGAGCAAAGCGAGTAATAAACTTTTCAGTATCCGCTTTTTTACTACTGGCATTTTCTACCAGCTCTAAGATTCTTGAAATGGAAGATTCGTTGAAAAGCTTAGTGACTCGGAGCGTTAGCATCCCAGACTGGTTAATCATGCCAGATAGTACGGTTTCACCTGTTTGCACCGTGCGAGGCACAGATTCTCCTGTGAGGGCAGAGGTGTCTACCTGAGATTTACCTTCTAAAATTTCGCCATCCAGGGGCACTTTCTCACCAGGGCGAACGACCACAACATCGCCCACCTTGACTGACTCTGGAGAAACTTCACGAATAGTCTTTCCACTGGCCCCATTCACTTGCAGATTTGCGGTGTCGGGGCGCACTTCTAGCAGCGACTTGATGGACTTACGCGATCGCCCCACAGAATAATCTTGAAATAGCTCTCCTACCTGAAAGAACAACATCACGGCAACGGCTTCGGGCAGCTCGTGAATAGCGATCGCTCCCAATGTTGCAATCGTCATCAAAAAGTTCTCGTCAAAAACGCGCCCCCTTAAGATATTGCGCCCAGCAGTGGTTAGCACACTCCAACCGCTGATGAGATAAGCAGGCATTAAAACGGCATACTCAGCGATGGCATAAGGGGTATTGTGCAGCGGCTCGTTAAAGACGAGGCCAATTAGGAAGAGGACAGTGGCGATCGCAATTGGCGTCAGCTCTTTTCGTAAGTCAAATTCGCCTGAGCCGTGACTATGGACATGACCGCAGCAGTCATTTTGCGCGTGAGTTTCTACCATCGTGACACCTGCTTATTAAACCTGAATATATGAAAGACTATTCAGATATTAAAACATAAGATTGAAATATTCAATCTCCCTATTGGATAAAATTGATAGGCAACCTTAAAAGGCGGTTTAGTGTTCGGCGGACTATCTACTCGTCGAGATGCTCGGCGACTTCTTTGTATAAGGATGTGATGTGCTCGTCAGCTAAGCTATAGCAAACATTACGGCCCTGGCGACGATACTTTACTAAGCGGTGCGATCGCAACACTCGTAGCTGATGAGAGACTGCCGACTCGCCCATCTTGACCACTGCTGCCAAGTCACAAACACACAGCTCTTGCTGAGCTAATGCAGACAGTAGCTTTAGCCTATGTGGGTCTGAAAGGGCACTGAAAAACTCTGCCATGCGTTGCGCCTTTTCAGTCTCTAGAATCTCTGGCTGTACTTGCCGGACATTATCGAGATGAACTAGAGATGTTTTACAACTCGGTGCATTCGCGGCCTTACTTTTGCTGGCAGCTTTTTGAGGAGTGGTTTTTTTGAGGGTGGCCTTGGCTTTTGGCATTGTCGATTAGCTATGAAGCAGTTCTTCCATGATACTGATAATCATTACCGCTTGAAAGACTATTCAGACAATCCGATGTTTTATGACTGGCGCTCCATCGCGGTTCCTAGCTGAATCTGCTGGATAAATTGCATTGTTTGCTCGTAGCTTTGCCGGTCGCCTCTTACCTGAAACAAATCCGCCGCCTGCTGCAAATCTTCTATCGCCGTGCGAGCATCGCTAAGTTGATAGCGCAAAAGGCCGCGATTACCATATGCTTCTGCGAGGTCGGGGGACAGTGCGATTGCCGTATCAAAGTCTGTCAGCGCGGCTTCAGCATCGCCCAGTTCGAGATGAACCTTGCCTCGGTTGTAATGCGCGTCAGCATTGTCGGGCGCGAGGGCAATTGCTTGATTCAGGTCGCTCAGCGCTAGCGGAAACTGACCTATTACGGCCAGAATGATGCTGCGGTCTATGTAGGGTTAAACGAAGTCAGGCGCGACTTTAATTGCCCGTGTCAAATCTGACACAGCAGCATTGATATCGGACATGTGCGAATAAGCTTCGCCTCGGTCGTAAAGGGTTGCTGGATGGTCAGGGCGTAGCTGAAGTGCTGCGGTGAAATCGTCAATTGCCTGCGAGTAGTCGCCTATGTCGTGGTAGGCAATGCCTCGGTAGTGGTAGGCTTCAGCATTTTGTGAGTCTGCTTGGATGGCCTGATTGTAAAGGGCGATCGCCTGCTCAAACTGTCCTTGCTCAGCCTGCTCTCTACCTTGCTCTAGCAAGCTGTTCGCAGATGTTGCTGCTAGCTAAATTGATGGCTGTGCCGATGGTGCAGAGTTAGCATTTGCCGCCCTACTCACAGTGGTTATGGTTATGATTGCGCCTAGAAATAACGTAATAATTTTCCTGGGTTGCATGACTTTATTCCCAATAGAGTGAGCTGGCCATTTGATATGGCGATCGCTGCTGCTATAAAGAGCATAGCAAAAGGGTATCTTTCTGCTTTCTATCGTGATCGTCTCTATGACTCATCGCAGCGTATGAGTAGTGACGGTGGCTGACCTGTTGGGATATTCTCGAACCGAATGCTGTCATCCCGATCGCTTGGTTCAATTCGGTAGGTGGCTGCTTCGGGGCGCACCTCTATTACCCCTTCTAGCTGGAAGAAGGTCGCGTCAATGCCGTAGCGCTTATTCCGAAGCGAGACTGCCTTTATGTCGGCATACCCATAGTAAAACTGAAGCTTCTCCTGTGTGACGGTCAACTTCGTGAAAGTATCCGATGAGCAAGCTTCTTTAGTTTGATCGAACGTCCCAAGCACGCTGTCGGGCAGTCGGGTTTCTGGCATCACCTCGGCTGGTTTCTTTTCGCTGGTTGTCTCAGATTCAGCAATTTGAGGACTTTGGGCACATGCTGTGAAGAGATATACGAACAGAACGGAAATAGAAAGGTGGAATACATACACAGGCCAGTTAAGTCATTTCTCTTTGCTTCGGAATAATATAGTACCTATTTATAGGTGGCTGATAGTGCTGGTGTTAATCTCCCTACTGACCAGCTTTCTCGAACTAACTACTTCTAAAGCAGCTAAGTTTGTGTTTGCCGCCTGCAAAGGATTAACGAAATTTGGCTTTTTTTAGCTGCTTTTCTTCTTCTGACTAGGTGACTGATACCACATGATTGATCCTGTGATAATCAGGGTCAGCAAGCCCAGCGCGTTGAGAATGGGATAGACCAGCTCTAGATTGATTTGCCCGAATTTTCCTCGATGTAGGTCTAGTAACCAGAGAAAGTCATTGGCACGATCGCTAGCGGCTGCAATCTGAAATAGCATTCCCGTGGTTAAAGTCAGCAGCAGTGGCAGCACAATAAAAGGAACCAATGCTCTGTGTAATTGACGCAGCCGGACTCGATTGATCGCCATAGTTTGAATGCTATAGATTTTTGAACAGTGTCAGAACTAGGAGTGAAATCGCCGTTTTAGAGAAAGCAAAACAAATGGCCCTGCGATGATGAGCGCTAGCAAAGATTCTCCTAACCCGATAGAAAATCCCTCTAGAAAGCTGGCTTCAGCAGTTGAATTAGACAGTTGAGTAGCCGAAGTTTCCTGAATGGTCGTGCCATCTTCCGCGCTGTCTTCTGAAATTTTATTTATGACATCGCCAGAAGGCTCAGCGTTAGTATTTGAATCGGTTTTATCGAGCGCTGGAGTTACCTCTTCGGCAGCCGCTGGCTCCGATTGGGGGGCAGATTGCTCGCCATCCGCTTGATCCTCTGTTGGCTCGGCTGACTCAGTTTCGTAATGGGCCTCATGTGCTAACGCCCTGCGCGTAATCAGTAGCCGAGCGCCCAGCATAGTGCTAGCTATGGCAACACGGCTACCGGTTGTTGAGTGAGACATGGACTTGGCTTTCCGAAGGAGTTCGTTGCTAGTGTCGCAGACGATTATGAAATGAGGATGAAACCGCTCTAGGTAGCTTCCCTGGCCTGTGATGTGGCCTCTTCTGCGGTCATAGTGCCGCGAAACATATTCATGCCGCAGTGGAAGGTATAGCTGCCTGCTTTTTCGGGCAAAACTTCTACGGTTGCTTTCTGGTTCAACGGTAGATCTATCGCTTTATTAAAGTCGGGTAGAACGATCTGTTCTAAGCAACTGCTGGGATCTTTTCGTAGAAAGTTTAGCTTAACTAGCTGGCCTGCTCGAACCACAATTTGGTCGGGCGTGTAGCCGCCATCTACGGTGATATCTACAGATTGAACGCCCTCAGATGCTGTTGCTGCTTGCGCTTTAGTTTTACTCAGCAGAAACCACCACAGCTCCAGACCGATTAGGCCAAGGCCAGCAGCAGCCACCCCTACTTTCAGTACAACGGGCTGCTCAATTCGACGAAACTCGCCCGTGCCTGGTTGTGAGGTTTGTGACTTAGCGGCCTGAGGAGCCAGCAGTAAACTGGCACTAAGTAAGCCGCTGAGTAGCCATTTCTTATTCTTTCTGAATTGTTTGTTCATAGGTTTATAGAGGAGGTTCTATCGAACGCCTTTAGGCTGAAAGTTTCTCAAACGTAAGGCATTAGTCACTACAGAGACTGAGCTAAAGGCCATTGCCCCGCCAGCAATAATGGGATTTAGTAACCAGCCAAATACCGGATAGAGAATACCGGCTGCAATTGGGATGCCTGCTACGTTATAGATGAATGCAAAGAACAGATTTTGGCGAATGTTAGCAATGGTGGCTTTGCTAAGTTGGATGGCGGTGACGATGCCTTGCAAGTCGCCGGAGATGAGCGTGATGTCGCTGGCTGCGATCGCCACATCCGTCCCCGTCCCAATCGAAATCCCAACATCCGCCTGAGCCAATGCAGGTGCATCATTAATTCCATCGCCCACCATCGCAACCTGTTTATCCTCGGACTGCAATTGTTTAATCTGCGCTGCCTTTTGGTCAGGACGAACTTCTGCGAAGACTCTACGAATACCGACTTCTTGGGCGATCGCCTCAGCAGTCTGTTGATTATCTCCCGTCAGCATCACCACCTCTAATCCCATCTTTTGCAACGCACTCACTGCCTGAGCTGACGTTTTCTTCAGCGCGTCAGAAATGCCCATCAGCCCTTCTGCCTTACCGTCCACCGCAATCCAGGCGGTGGTTTTTGCAGCCGATTCCCACGCTTGCCGTTGCGATTGAAGAGATTGCGTGTCGATGCCCAAGTCATGCATCCAGCGATCTGTGCCGATTTGTATCAGATGGCCATCTATCGTTCCTTGAACGCCTCTGCCAGTGACCGCATCAAAGTCTTGAACGCCTGTCAGTTTCTTCGCATCAACGCCTTGAGATTTAGCGTAGTTCACCACCGCTTCTGCCAGGGGATGTTCTGAATTGCGCTCAACCGCTGCCGCCATTTGCAGCAGCTTTATCTCATTGCTATTAGCCGTACCACGAACCGTCAAATAATCTGTGACCGTCGGCTTCCCTTCTGTGAGCGTACCGGTTTTGTCTACAACGACAGCCTGTAGCTTGTGCGCCCGCTCCAAACTTTCAGCATCTTTAATTAAAATGCCGTTCTCAGCGCCTTTACCCGTGCCAACCATAATAGAAGTCGGTGTCGCTAAGCCCAGAGCACAAGGGCAGGCGATGATCAGAACGCCAACGGTAGTGAGTAAAGCCAGCGTCAGGTTGCCCATGATGACAAACCAGAGGACGAAGGTAGTTATCGCGATCGCAATCACTACCGGCACAAACCACCCCGTCACCTGGTCAGCCAGCTTCTGAATCGGTGCTTTAGAGCCTTGAGCATCCTGCACAAGCTGCACAATCTGCGCTAGCACCGTATCTGCGCCCACCCGCGAAGCTCTGAATCTAAAGCTGCCCGTTTTGTTAATAGTTGCACCAATAACTTCCTCACCCTGTTCCTTCTTCACCGGAACAGGCTCTCCGGTCACCATCGATTCATCAACCGTAGAAGTGCCCGCTGTCACTTCACCGTCCACTGGAATCTTCTCACCGGGACGAACAATAATAATATCGCCAACAATAACTTCCTCAAGCGGCAGGTCAATCTCTTCATCCTGGCGTACGACCCTAGCCGTATTTGCCTGCAAGCCAATCAGCTGACGAATCGCGTCCGACGTTTGCCCGCGAGCGCGGTTTTCAAAGTATCGGCCCAGCAACAGCAGCGCGATAATCACAACAGCCGCTTCGTAGTAGACTTCTGGCGCGAGTCCCTGCGAAAGCAAGAAGCCAGGAAACAGCGTTACAAAGAGAGAATAGATATAGGCCGCGCCCGTACCCAGCGCCACCAGCGTGTTCATATTAGCCGCGCGGTGAGTAAAGGCTTTCCAAGCACCGACATAAAACGACTTACCGCACCAGAACAGAACAGGCGTCGCTAAAACAAGCTGCAACCAGGGGTTGTGCAAAAACATTGGCCAGCCAGGAATATCTATACCCAGCATGATTGGCAACGTGCCTAAAATCAGGATTGCGCCAATGATACCGCTAACCACTGTTTTAGTGAGAAGCGATCGCTGTTGTGCTTTTCGCTCTTCCTGCTCTTGAGCATCCTCTTTACCGATGCTCAAGTCTTCTCTCACACTTGCCTCGTAGCCAGCATCAGCTACGGCAGCTTGAATCTTCTCCAGATTGGTATCGCGCTCGTCATATTCAATGCTGGCCTGCTCAGCCGCGAAGTTTACCTGGGCGCTGCTGACCCCCGGCACCTGCTGAATAGCCGATTGGATACTGTTTGCACAGGACGCGCAGCTCATGCCTTTGAGCTTGAGGGTAGTTGCTGTCATAGGGGGCTTTCCTCTCTTTTGAAGAATCTCGGTGGAATTTGAGCGTTAAAAGCTAGAGGCCAACACTAGGCCGCAGCATAGCCAGCATTGCTGATAGCTTGCTTAATAGAAGATTCGGAGGACTCAGTTTCTACTTCGACGCGCTTAGTTTTAGGATCGGCTTCAACCTTTGCATTTTGGTCTACTTCTTTAATGGCATTAGTGATGGCCTTTGCACAGGAGCCACAGGCCATGTTAGGAACGTTGAGTTGTAGTTTCATGATGTACTCTTTGGGTTTATGTTTTTACCTGACACTTGTTTAAGGTGTCTGTAGGTGACTAATCGTATCAGTGCTATTAACATAAACCCTCTAGTCAAGGAGAGAGTCAAGGGGTATCAAAAATATTCCTTGGCAATGACAGAAGAGTCCTGCCTACTGGTCTGAAACATGGCTCTAAGCCCCGCTTTTTGCATGAATGCCCGCTATCGTTGCGGATCAATTGTTTTCGTGACAGCGCCTAAATGCAACAATCAACAGCCGTTCAGTTAAATGTGAAATCAGAATGAAATGAGTCTCTTTCAAAAGATGTAATTTTTCAGTTACTTACGAAAGTAGGCATCTTAGCGCTTACGCCTCTATCTCAACAATGCCCATCATGCCCTGATCTTCATGGTCGAGGATATGGCAGTGATAGACCGTTCGACCCACAAAATCTTCAAACTTCACTCGAATGGTTACCGTCTCATAACCGCCAATAGCAACGGTATCTTTCCAGGCTCGAAAGGGTTCTGGCTGACCGTTACGCTTGATGACCTGAAAGCGGTTTGTGTGCAGGTGAAAAGGGTGATCTATGCTGGCTTTGTTGATGATATGCCAGTCTTCAACCTGATTGAGGCGCACGCGGGTGTTGACGCGATCCATTACAAAAGACTGATTGTTGATGATAAATCCAGTTACTCCAGCGGAACTATCATTACCGTGATTAAGAATGAATTCACGGCTGATGTCGGCTTCGGGCAAAGGTTCGACGGGGATAAGTTGCTTGGGTAGCTGAAGCTGAGCGGTTCGCTCGCTCGGCTGGTATTGAAGGGTCGCGATCGCTCTTTTCTCTGACCGTACAATCCCCGGCATTTGCTCGACTGTTTTTCCCATACCTTCAATCATTTCAGAGAGTCCGCGATCGTAAGGCAAGCTCAAAATCTCGTAGTTTCCGGGTTCTCTACTGCCAGGAATCAGTAGCTCTGCGCGTTCACCAGGAGATAGCGTGAGAGTTTCGAGTTCGGTGGGTTCTGCGATCGCCCCTCGATCTGTCGCCATTAAAAACCAGGGGTGCTCCGGCAACTGAAGCTGATAAATGCGCGAGGCTGAAGCATTGATTAACCGCAGCCGCAGCAGACCATTTTGGGGAATGCTAACCATCGAATTTTGTTGCGCATTCGCTGTAATCAGGCTTCCTTCTCGGCCCCATCGCTTAGCCAGGGGCGAGAGCGTTTGAAAATTGCCCTGAAGCTTTGGCTCAAAGTCTTTAAGCACCAGTAATGCTTCTTCTGCTTGTCGAATTCCAGGAATCTCGTCTAGTGCTCCTCGGACGATCAGCGGCCCTGCTAGTCCATCAAATACCTGCTCGGCTACCCTGAGATGATAATGAGGGTGATACCAGCCGGTGACGGCAGGATGATTTTCAGGAATCTGAAACTCGTAGGTGTAGCGATCACCTGCTGCCACCTCCCGAAAAACATTATCTACCTCGGGTGAAATATGTAGACCGTGATAATGCAGGTTAGTTGGGTTGTCCAGCTCATTAACCAGAGTAAGTCTGACCATATCGCCTGCGCGAGCTTCTAAAATAGGCCCAGGCACTTGATTATTGTAAGCAAGTAGCGCTAAAGATTTTCTAGCGACTGCTTGCGTTTGGGCTTTCGCCGTAAGCGATAGTTCGAGCAGCCCTTCTGCGCTGCTAATTTTTTGCAAGATCGGGCTGCGACTAGCTGGGTTGTTGCGACCGCACTGAGACAACAGAGGGACACCAGCCGCAGCCGTCATAAGTCCAGCGAGCTGGCGGTTGAATTGGCGACGTTTCATCAGCAACTATATTGATCTTCAGCAAACACGATCGTACATGATATTGATTAGAAAATCAGGGCGTCATGACGGTTGTGCTTGAACATCAATAACGCCCATCATGCCTAGCTCTTCGTGGTCGAGAACGTGGCAGTGATAGACGCTCTTGTCCGGAAAGTCTTTGAAATGCATCCGAATGCGGAGGGTTTCACCGCCGCGCACTAAAATGGTATCTTTCCAGGCCGGATAGGGTTCTGGCTGTCCATTCCGGCTAATCACCTGAAAAGGTGCGGCATGAATGTGAAAGGGGTGATCCATCTTGTCGGCATCGACGTTGGCAATTTCCCACTCTTCAATGCTGCCGAGCGGTACTTGGATATCTACACGGTCTGGATTGTAAGTTTTGTCATTGAGGGTGAATGCCATTCCCTGCAAAAATGACATTCGCATAGAGAGTTCTATGCGCCTTTCGTTATCGGCTGCGGGTATTGACTGGACTGGGATTAGCTGGGTGGGCAGAGTTGTTACCTCACTGGAGCCACTGTAGGTAACTGTCGCCAGAGGCAGCGCTTCGGTACTAGAGGCCGTAGAAGGCTTCATGTCCATGCCTTTCATATCCATGCCCTTCATGTCCATGCCTTTCATAGAGCGATCGCCCATAGAGCCATTGCCCATCATGCCCATGCCGCCCCGGTCGTAGGGTAAGTTGAGCAAGCGATATGAGCCGGAGGATTGATTACCTTGAATCAACACCTCTGCTCTTTCTCCTGGCACCAGCAACAGTTCTTCTACTTCAACAGGTTCCGACAGCGCTCCGCCATCTGTGGCAACCAGGTGCATGGAATGATCTTCTAGCTGCAATCGGTAAAACCGAGCGATTGAGGCATTGAGCAAGCGCAGGCGTAACAATCCGCCATTTGGAATTGAAAGATTGGGGTTGACTTGGCCGCTAGCGGTAATCAGTGAACCCTCTCGGCCCATCATGAGCGTCATTCGGTCGGGTTCGGCGATATTCCCTTGCTCGTCTAGCTGAAAATCTTTCAGAGCAATAAATTCTTCTGAGGCTGCTTTGACCTCTGGAATCTCATCTAAGTCGCCTCGCACTACAAAGAATCCAGAGAGTCCGGCAAATACCTGATCGGCTACAAACCCGTGACGGTGAGGGTGATACCAAAAGGTGCCTGCCGGATGATTTGCTGGAATCGTAAACTCGTAGGCGAGCGTTTCACCCGGCTCTACACTCAAAAAAACATTGTCCGCATTGCCGCTGTGTGAAATGTTTAGCCCGTGATAGTGAATATTAGTGGGAGCTGACAGGTTGTTGGTAAACCGAATTCGGACGGTATCTCCTGGTTTTGCTTCTAGCCTTGGCCCAGGCATCTGGCCGTTGTAAGTCATCAACGTAGCAGGCTGACCGTTCAAGTCAATCGTTTGATAGCCAGCCGCTAAATCAACTTCTAAAAGGCCGTTGTCGCTGGTATACACCGCAGGCAAATCTGTCGGAGTAGACAACTGCGCCGATTTTTGGTTACTAGCTACCTGAGGTTGACGAGTCGTACGGCTGCACTGCGATAACAAAACAGTTCCTGCGCCCGCTGCGCCTACAGAAAGAAAGTTTCTGCGTTTCATACCTTGTCTAGTCCGAGGTTTAGTGAACCTTAATATTTTCTCTTAGGAATGTGAAACCAAAATGAAATTAGGTTTTCATAGCACTGTGTGTGATGGAAAACCATAATAGATCCGGTCTCGTTGCCTTGCAGAAAGTCGGGCATCATCGCGACTTTCTGCGGATTTATGTTCTACGAAGTGATTGACAACTGCGCTGTTCGGAAGCGTCCAACAGGGGATCAAAAGTTTGAGCTTTCCAACTCAACGGGAAATGCGAACACGTTTATAAACTTATATAAGCAAGCGCTCACTTATAAGCTAATGTAGCTTAGAATTGTCCCATAGCCGAAAATGAGCCAAAAATGGGACATGTCTTGCTTCGGCCCAAACACATTAGGATTGTGCAATGGATGAGTGTTCTAGCTCTAGTACTTCAATGACACTAGATGAAGCAATTCAACAGTTACATTTTTCAGAAGCTGAAAACGACGCGACCGAGAGTATGTCATTAGAATCAGAGAACGCTTTCGAGCAGCATGATGCAGTGCATGTCCTATTCGACTGTGGTACTTCTATCCAGGACGAGATTGCTGTTCATGCTTGGATGATCTTTGCAACTACTGCAAACATGAGCGAGATGCACCGCGCATTTGCTAGCCAGGAACATCGCAAAGTCTTGACTGGTATTGGACACCTTAAATTGGCTAGCAAATGGATAGGCTCGCTGCCACGCATCTTCAGCATCATCCTTAAAAGCTGGCAAATGAAGGAAAAACTACCCTTGGAAGAGCTTCATAAATTAAAAGAACTGCCTGTCCTCGAAATTCGACGAGAATACGGTATTGTTCTCCAAGAATGTAATTCATACAAAAACACTAACCCAGCACAGGCTTAATGACTCGCGGTAAAACTGTCACGGATGAAGAGATTCTTGCTGCTGCACAATCGCTTTTCCTAGAAGTTGGTATCAAGGCATCTACTAAAAAGATCGCTCAGAATGCTGGCATTTCAGAAGCCGTTATTTTTCAGAGGTTTAAGACTAAAGAAGATTTGTTTTTTTCTGCGATGGTGCCGCCAGCAGCTCGACTTGAAGAAATCTTCAGGGTTCAATCGGGAGAAAAAACAGTTTCTGAAAATCTAGAGCTAATAAGCCTAAAGATTGTTGATTATTTCCGTGAGGTTATGCCTACCTTCATAGCTCTCGTCGGACATCCGGCCTTTAATATGCAGACTTTTTTGCAGCGTCACACCATGCCAAGGATACAGATCGGTAATCGACTGACAGAATACTTACATGCCGAAGCTGAAATTGGTCGAATTCGCAGAAGTCAAGTTGAGATAGCCGTTGCCGTTCTGCTCTCGTATCTGCATCATTTAGCCATGGCTGAAACCATCGGCGCTCACAAAGAAAGCACACAGGGGACTATCTCCGATGCTATCGAAGCATTATGGCAAGGCTTGTGCCCATAGGTAAAACTCAACAGACTAAAAATTAGAAACAGTCATGTTTCATAAGAAATGCTGTACTTATTTGCGCTTTATAGTGCCGCTTTCAGGTTGGCTCGTTTTGTTTTTGGCACAAACCATTGGCCAAATTGAGCATAGAGAGCCGGAATCGCAAGCACAGCTAGAGTATTAAAGTAGAGTTAGCTATCTTTTAATACTCTAGCTGTGCAGTGGAATGAAAGTGTAGGTGCCGGTGAGCCGTCTTCGCGTCTTGTGTGCTGTGGTGGGTATGAAAGCAGTGGTCATCATCATGAATGTGTTCGTGATCGTGCCATAACCCATTGGATTGCTCGGGCCGATTGCTCGGGCGACAAACGAGCTGGGCTATCCCCCAAATTGCTGTCCCGATGACACTGCTACTTAGAAAAACACTGTCAGAAAAATGATTTCCTAGCCATCCTGCTAGGGGATAAGAGAAGGCCCACCACAGATGGCTCCAGGCAAAGTGAGCACCATAAACTCGGCCTTGAATGTCAACCGCAACCCGACTAGCAATTAGGGTTTGGGTCGGAACATTGACAAGGGTTTGTCCCATACCTGCGAGCAACCACAGCAGCAGCAGCCCGCGTAATCCTACCCAGTCTGCGGGTAAGAGAACTAGGGTAGTGAGCGCAGCCCCTACTCCCGTAAGCATCGTTTGCCTTTGCACTGTGTGGGAAGTGCCTAGACCGATAGAGGCGAAGGTAGCACCCATCCCAAAAGCGGCCATAACCCAGCCATACTCAAGCTTACCTAGCTGAAGAGCGCCCTGAACATGCCCCACCGTGTTAACTAGAATGGCAGCTCCTGAGATCGAGGCGACAAGCTGCATAACTAAGGCATATCTAATCAGCGGGTCGCTGAGCAAACAGGTTGTGCCTAGACGAATATCCTGTAGCGTCCTATGGACTGTTCTAGATTCTGGCTGATTTGGAATGGCTTGCTAATTTGGCGTAACTAGCAGGTGTCTTGGGAGAGTAAGCACCAAAAAGGCGGCGATCAGAAATGTCAATCCGTCGAGAAAGAACACTTGCCGAGTACCCACAAAGGCGGCTATGCTCCCGGCTAAACCAGGGCCAAGCACCCCTAAGAGCTGATAGGTCGCGCTGGAAAGGGCGATTGCTTGAGGATATTCTTCCTGGGTTGCCACTAATGGAATCGTAGCGGTATAAGTAGGCGTAAAAAAGGCCGAAAATACGTTGAGTGTCAGCACTAGCGCGTAAAGTTGCCAGGGCTGAGTCACGAAGGGCAGGAGGCAAACGATAGACATGCGGGCTAGATGAGTCGCGACCATAATGCGTCTGCGATCAACCCGGTCAGCGATCGCCCCAGCCAGCGGCGACAGCACCACATAAGCAGTGACCCGCAGGGTAAGCGCCCCGGACAAAATTAGCCCAGCTCCATCACCTGCCAACTCAAAAGCCAGGAGCGCTAGTCCTAACCAAGTCAGAGCATCGCCAATCAGATTAATCGCTTGGGCGGCGTAGAGTCGAGCAAAGATCGGATTTTTGAGACACTGAAATAGTCGAGGGAGTGAGATCATAATTGTTTGCTCTTCATTCTTGGAAAGAGAGGATTAGCCTCTTAGTAATGAAGATGATCCGCCGGACTCTGAGCTTGTTGAAGCTCTTCAGCTAGAATTTGCTCATAAATTTCAGCCAAATAAGGCGTCATAGAGTTGTTTTCAATTCCAAATCCCAAGCTTGTCCAGGTGCCTGATAAATGCTTGAGAACTTCGTCAGTATCCCCTTGCCTTAGTCGATCCAAAACATCAATCGACCACATCCTTTCATCTTTCAGCCATTGGTAGGTCACTTGATCTTGATACTCAGGTGAAAAACTATAAATCACCTGTTTTGCCTGATAGTTTGGATTGGGATGGTACAAAAATGCTTTTTCTTGCCATGTTGAAGTTAAAAACTGATAGCGACCGGCTGCTGTTGAACAGTCGCCTTGATTCACTTCAGTTTGGATAGGAATGCATATATCTGGGTGTTGCCCAAGGTCGTGCGTGTGGTCTCCGCTGTACAGCAAAACGTAGGGATCGTTCCCGTTGGATTCGCTAGCAGAGATCGTTCGCATCAAGGCACGGATGTAAGGATCGCCGCCCGACATGGCAAGGGTCGGGAAATCTCCAAATGGAGAAGGTTGAGGGTGAGAATGGTTGCCTCTCTGCCTTAGTTCAACCGCAGCAAAAATAATCACTCCGGTGACAATAATGGCCGCTCCCAGTTTTGATAAAGCTGAAGGGAAAAGAGAGCTAAGTCGTCTCGATTTATTTTCTTTTGTTTCAGGCAAGTTGTTAGTCTGCATTATAGCGCTAGTACTGGGATAAACCTCCCTCTTTCCGCTTTTAAGCGGTGGAGGAAGACTGTTTTTGCATGAAGCTGTTTGGACAATGACAGTTAAGATGTTGCGATCGCTTTATCAGGCGTAAAGTCAGCATCAAGTCCAATAGGATCTAACAATTTCTGTTTGGGAATCAGATATTTACCAAATTTGGCATAGATTGCCGGAATCACTAGCAGAGTCAATGCCGTAGACGTAAACAATCCGCCTAATACAACAATCGCTAAGGGTTGCAGGATCTCATTCCCGGCTCCACTGGCGATCGCCAGCGGCAGCATCCCCAGCGCAGAAGTCAGCGCCGTCATGAGAATGGCATTTACCCGGTCAAGCGAGCCGTTAACAATCACATCCTTGAGAGGCATCCCTTGAGCAAACTTGCTGTTGTAGTTGTCCACTAGCAGTAGACCATTACGCACCGCTACCCCGAACAGGGTGATAAATCCGATGAGAGAAGCCACAGACAAAACGCCGCCAGTGAGCATAATCGAGATAATTCCACCTACCAAGGCCAGCGGTAAATTGATCATGATGGCAACCGTTGCTGGGAATGACTTCACTGAAAAGAACATCAGTACCGAAATGACAACAGCCGCCAGTAGGCTATATACCAGCAAGCTATTGGTCGCTCGCTGCTCCGACTCAAACTGTCCGCCGTACTGAATAAAGTAGCCGCTGGGCAACTGCACGTTCTGTTTAATCTGCGCCTGGATATCGCCGACCACACTACCCAAATCACGCTCCGCAACGTTAGTCGAAACCACAATCAATCGGGAAACGTCCTCCCGATTCACCACGTTTGCGCCCATGCCGTAATCCACCTTAGCGACCGTACCCAAAGAAATTTTCTCTCCTGTGGGCGTCAAAATAGGGATAGCGCGAACCGAATCGAGACTGCTGCGGGCTGACTCGGGCAGCATGACGACAATATCAATAAGCTGCTGATCTTCGGGTGCCTGGGAGACGACTTGCCCGTTTAAGGCCGTTTCTACGACCGCCGAAATCTGGGCCATACTGAGTCCGTAGGTTGCCGCCGCGTTTCGGTCGTACTGAATTTGTAATTGGCGGATGGGTAATTGTGGCTCAAGCTGTAAGTCCACTACGCCTGCAATCGGTTCGATGAGGTCACGCACCTGTTCACCGAGGCTGCGTAGTTCCGCTAGGTCGGGGCCGAAAATTTTAATCGCGATCGCACTCCTCACCCCCGAAAGCACTTCATCCATCCGGTGAGAAATAAACCCACCAATATTAGGGGCAACTCCCGGCAACTCTAAAAAAGCCTCCCGCAGTTGCTTAACACTCTCTTCCCGATCTTGCAGCGCCAGGTCGCTGAGTTCAATATCGACATGGGCCATGCTCACCCCAGCCCCATCTGCATCACCTGGAGCGCGACCAGCCCTTACCTGCACCCATTCGTACAGCGGATTATCTTTAAGAGAACTGGCCAACGCATTACCCGCGCCCTTTGTGATATCTAAAGACACACCAGGAAATAGCACCATTGAGTTAACCAAAGATTTTTCCTGAAACTCTGGCAAAAACACCCGCCCGAGAGAAGGAACAACCACAGCAGTTGCCACCAAAGATGCGAGAGCCAGCCCTAAAATAAGCTGTGGAGTCCGCATAGAAAGCTCCAGCAGCGGACGATAAAGCCGCTCTGCAAAGCGAGAAACCACCGTGCCTTCTTGAGGCAGCGTCTGATTTGCCAGCAAAATCGCGCAGAGCGCGGGCGAAAGCGTCATTGCCACCAGGGTAGAAGCCACAATGGAAAGCAAATAAGCCAATCCCATCGGGGCAAAAATTCTGCCTTCTACCCCGCTCAGGCTAAAAATAGGCGCAAAAACCACCACGATAATCACCGTAGAAAAAATCACCGCTAGCCGCACCTGTACTGACGTGTTGTACACCACATGAAAGGGATGTTGGGGACTGCCCTGCGCCTGATTAGCCCGCAGCCCGCGATAGCAGTTCTCCATATCCACAATGGCATCATCCACAACAGAACCAATCGCCACTACTAAGCCGCCTAAGGTCATGGTGTTGATGCCCAGGCCAAAGGCTTTCATAAACAACAATCCAATCAGCAGCGACAGGGGAATCGCACTGAGGGTAATCGCTGCCGTGCGCCAGTTCATTAAAAACAACAGCATGATGACCGATACGATGACGATGCCTTGAAGCAAGGAGCCACTGACGTTGCGAATGGCGGCATCAATAAAGTTGGACTGGCGAAATGTGCGCTGTACCTGCACATCGGCGGGAAAGGTCGGCTGCAAATCGGCCATGACCGCCTCTACCGCTTTGCTAACAGTAGGCGTATCGACATCGGGCTGTTTGGTAATCATCAGCACCACGGCAGGCTGACCGTTAAAGCTGGCATCGCCGCGTTTTAAGGCTGCGCCGGTTTTGATCTCAGCCACATCGCGCAGCAAAATCGGCTGGCCGTCTTGCACGCGCACCACAGACTGCTGCAAATCTTCAGCGGACTGAACTTGGCCGATACCGCGAACGAGCAGTTCCTGTCCGCCCCCAACCAAAAAGCCGCCCGGTGCGTTGACGTTGGCTCCTTTTGCAGCTTCAGTGACTTCCGTGAGAGAGACGTTGAGCGATCGCAATTTCTCCGGGTCAACCAACACCTGTTCTTGCCGCTCATCACCCCCGTAAATAGTGATCTGAGAAACCCCCGGCACTGAGAGAATTTGGTTTTTAAGCGTGACCTCCACCAGTCGGCGCAGATTCATCATGCTAGTTGGCCCTTGTTCTTCCACCGTGAAGGCATACTGCAAAATCGTGCCCAGCGGCGACACCAGCGGAGAAATTTCGGGCGGATTGATACCCTCAGGCAACTGGTTTGTCACCTGCTGGAGCCGCTCTGTTACCGACTGCCTCGCCTGATAAATATCGGCATTTTGATCGAACACAACGCTGACCATTGACAGCCCCACCTTGGAGGACGATCTCACCGTGGTTACCCCTGGTAGACCATTCACCGCGCTTTCAATCGGGACGGTAATTTGCGTCTCGACTTCCTCCGGTGCTAGCCCCACCGCCTCAGTTTGAATTTCGACCTGGGGCGGTGCAAACGGTGGAAACACATCCAGCGGCATTTGGCTCAGGCTAACCAGTCCCCACAGGGTAACCGCCACCGCCCCAGCGACGATAAACCACCGCTGGGCAATTGAATTTTTAAGCGTCCGATTCAAAATCGAGTTAAGCATTTTAAGTGATGAGTCTCTTTGATGGCTCTTTGGGTTTGATTAGAATCGGTTTACTATCCCTTACGATTGCCGCTGACAAAGGCGATCGCACCACCCGCTAGCACAACAGCTACACCAGCAGTCGCCGCCATCCCCATCGGAAAGCCACCAGACGCCTCTTCAACAGCACTAGAGGCCACTAGATTGCCAGTTTCATCGTGACTATGAGGAACTCCTTTGGCATCTGCTTGGGCATGAGTCTCATCAGTCACAGGCGTAGCAAAATCGCCTTCAGCCGCTGGTGTTTCATCTATTGGTGCTTCGGCAGCTTGCGTTTTGCGCGACTCAGCATATAGCGACAAACTGCCCTCAGTCACGAGCTGTTCTCCGACCGATAGCCCTTCGGTCACTTCCAGCAAATCGCCCTGCGTGGAGCCTGTCGCGACTGGCACCGGCTCGTAGAAGTTTTCATACTGCACAAAAACAAGCTGCTCGCCGCTGTCATCGACTAACGCCGTCACCGGAATCAAAACAGCGGCACTGCCATCGGCAGCAGGCTCGATGGGAGCCGTCTGAATGCCCAGCAGAGAGTCGGTTTCGGACTTCACCTCAACTCGATTAATACCGCCCGTCGATTGAAATTCATCGCCATGGCCGACGTGGGCCAACGCCGCAGGTGTGCTGATGAGTAAGCTAGCGGTCAGGATAGAACCCAATAGAGGAAAAGATTTCATGGTAACGCCTCGTAATTTTCTGTAGAGCGGGATAAAAGCCTCATATAGGTTGCCATAGGGCAGATGAAATCCAGATGAAATGGCAGCGACTCCGTTAAAATCAATCGCGTAGAGGATGTGGTTGAGTAGGGGAAAGAATCCATGAGAATTTTGCAATGAGAATTCTGCTAGTAGAAGATGAAGAAGACTTGGGGTTTGCCATTAAGCAGGTCTTAGTGGGCGAAAAATATATCGTGGACTGGGTGACCGATGGCGCTCAGGCATGGCATCACCTGGAGAGCGAGTGGACGGATTACACGGTGGCTATCATTGACTGGCTGATTCCTGAAGTATCTGGGCTAGAACTTTGCAAGCGGCTCAGATCTCATCAAAGTGCGTTACCTGTGCTGATGCTGACAGCTTTGGGGGAGCCGGAAAATCGGGTGACTGGGTTAGATGCTGGTGCCGATGACTACTTGGTTAAGCCGTTTGTGATGGTAGAGCTGCTGGCCCGGTTGCGGGCTTTGCAGCGGCGATCGCCCCAACTGCGGACAGAAATCTGGCGCATTGGACGATTTACGCTAGATGATGCCAACACTACGCTGACAGTCGAGCCGCCAGATGAGCAGACAGGTGACCAGGAGGCGCAATCTATTCCACTCACCCTCAAAGAATTTCAGGTATTGGCCTACCTGATGGAAAATCCTAATCGCACGATTCCAGGCAGTAAAATTCGCTATCAGCTATGGGATCTGGATGAAGAACCCGTCAGTAATGTGGTTGCCGCTCAAATTCGGCTGGTCAGGCGCAAATTTTCTCGTTATGGCTGTGACTGTCCAATTAAGACGGTGGCCGGTCAGGGCTATCGGTTTGAGCCATGAAGAACCCCAGCCAGTTACTCTTTCGTCGCAGCCGCCGTCGCTTGGCCTGCTGGTATGCGATCGCCATGGGCGGACTGTTGGGTCTGTCTGGATTAGGCATGTATCGGGCCTTGGTTCGTGCAAACTGGGTTGCCATAGAACGAGAGATCGAGTCGATTGCTGGAACCTTGCATGACAGCTTTGAGCCAATGCTGCCTGCGGCAGAAGATCCGACCCGCTTGCTACAGCAAATCTTTCCCGATCTGTGCGTGGTAGAACAACCCTGCAACAACAACCCTACTTTCGTACAACGCCACACCACCGGCATCAGCGATCGCAACACTTACTACATTCGCCTATTCAATCAGCATGGCGACCTGCTGGCATTTTCTCCTAATCAACCGTTTCCGCTCCCGACTGACTTCAATCCATCACCGTGGCAAACATTTAGTACCGAAGAGAGCGGTCGCTATCATCAGTTCACAACCATTCTGCACCGTACTGACAATGCTGCTGACAGCGCCGCTAATAACGCTACCGATGCAGCACTATCAGCTCGCCTTGTAACGACTAACGACAGGGCTGGCGTGGATCATCAGTCGTGGGGATACCTGCAAATTGGCCGCACTCTAGCCCCCTACGACGCTGAAATCGAGCGAATTCAATGGATTCTAATCTTTGGGTTGCCCCTTGTTTTAGTTCTGGTGGCTGTTAGCGCATGGGCACTCTCAGGACTCGCCATGCGACCGATCTATCACTCCTATCAGAAACAACAACAGTTCACGGCTAATGCCGCTCACGAACTGCGATCGCCCCTGGCCAGCTTGCTCGCTACGGTAGAAGCAACCTTACGGCTATCCTCTACCCAGCAGCAAGAAGTTGTACCTATGCTCAAAACGGTGGAACGTCAGGGCAGGCGACTCAGCCACCTGGTTGCTGATTTACTCCTGCTCAGCCGACTTGAACAGGATGCTGCATCCAAACCGGATAAGTCTTGCTGTTTAAACGATGTGGTTGCCGATCTCAGCGAAGAATTTTTGGAACTTGCTAACGTTAGCGACATTGATTTAACCAGCCAAGTTCCTGACGCCGAAATTTATGTTGCGGGTGACGAATCTCAGCTCTACCGGCTGGTTTCTAATGTGATCGCTAACGCCATTCAGTACACGCCCGCGAAAGGCTCGGTCAAGGTGAGTTTACAAACTCGCGATCGCGTGGCCATCGTCGCTGTTCAAGATAGCGGCATTGGTATTCCACTGTCTGAACAAACCCAAATTTTTGAACGGTTTTACCGGGTGAATAGTGATCGCTCTCGCAAAACTGGGGGTACAGGCTTAGGACTGGCAATTTCGCAGGCGATCGCCCGTTATCACGACGGGAAAATCACCGTTAACAGCAATCTTGGACAAGGCAGCTTATTCACAATCTATCTGCCCTACCTCTGTTAGGAAATCGCAAGGAAATAAGAGTCCGCTCATATCCGAGAGATAAGGCATGGCTTCACTGATCAACCTTCGGAGATGCAGCAGCAATCATCAGCCCCCAAATGATATCGAAACGCATTCTCTGTGATCGCTGAACTCGCAGCCCTGAATTTTCTAGAAGCGCATGAAACTCGGCTTCGGTGTAGCACTGTTGATGAGCCGGATCGAACCGTTTTAGGAACCAATCGCACAGTCGGCAAAGGAGAAAGTCTTTGCACCAGTCTAAGATGATGACTTGTCCGTTTGGCTTCAACACCCGATTCACTTCAGCTAGCGCCTTCTTAGGCTCGGGAAAATAGTGGAATGAGCTAGCAGACACTACAATATCAAAAGACCGATCGGGAAATGGTAGCTGAGAAGCCGTGCCTCTTTTAAAGGTGACGTTCGGAAAGCCTTTGAGCTTCTGTCGGGCCTCAGCTAGCATCTGTTCAGAGATATCAATGCCAGAAATAGACTGCTTTAAGTTGTCAGTTAACAGTAAGCGTTCCAACTCGCCCGTGCCACAGGCTACATCTAGTATGTGTGCCGATACCGGGATCTCCGCCCACCCCAGTAAGAAAGTTAGCGTCTTGTTGATGTATCGGTTCCAGCGGTGGTCGTAGCTTTGTGCCTGCGCGTTGTACTGATCTTTTACTCTCGACTCGACTGAACTCATAAGACAGATACCTCTCGGAACATCTTTAATCTAAGAGAAGATAAAGTAAATAGTACGGTTTTGAAGCGATCAGGTTAGTGTCTGCTTTGCCGTTTTTTCAAGCTGCTTAACAGCCGCTGTCTTGCGTTCGCTATAGCGATCTGTCAGTTCGTCTACGTTTTCTCGCAGTAATAAGGTGAAGCGGTAGAGTTCTTCCATCACGTCGATAACGCGATCTCGATAGGCCGACTCCTTCATCGTGCCATCGTCATTGAATTCCTGATAGGCTTTTGCCACTGATGACTGATTGGGAATCGTAAACATCCGCATCCACCGCCCCAAAATTCGCAGCGTATTAACAGTATTAAAAGACTGTGATCCGCCAGAAACCTGCATAACTGCTAGGGTTCGCCCCTGAGTCGGTCGAACCGCGCCCATCGTTAGAGGAATCCAGTCGATCTGGGTTTTCATTAAGCCAGACACGTTGCCATGAAGTTCAGGGCTTGACCACACCTGCCCTTCTGACCAGAGAGACAACTCTCGTAGCTCTTGAACTTTCGGATGAGTATCGGGTTCTGCGCCATGTAGCGGCAATCCTCGGGGATCGAATACCCTTACTTCTGCGCCGAATCCTTGAATGATGCGAGCGGCTTCTTCTGCCAGAAGGCGGCTATAAGAACGCTCTCTTAGCGAGCCGTAGAGGAATAAAATCCGAGGAGGATGATCGAAGCTCATATTGAAGAAGTTGAAGAAAGGTTTTTTAGGAAAGAAATTTGAGCTTCTCTTAGCTCAACGGCTGGATTTGTGGCTTGAATAGCTGCCATCGCGCTGTCGTAGTCGGCCCCTTGCTTTATTAATAGAGCTGTAAGCACGGTGCCCGTGCGACGTAGCCCGTTAGAACAGTGGACGGCAACAGCATTGCCGCAATCGTTCTGGGAATCAACAAAGGTTTTTAACTGCTGTAGCTGAGATAAACTCGGCGCAGTGCCGCCAGCAATCGGTATCCAAAGATGAGGGTACTTGTAGCGTTTATAGAGTTCTAAGTTAGCGTCGTCGCTTAGTACAGAGACAATGGCTCCAACCTGGAGCGATCGCAAAACGGGCAAATCTTTTTCTGTGGGTTTGCGAACGCCTGCGAGACAGTTGGGTATTGCCCACCACAGGCTTTCTGAAATAGGCGGTAATGATAGTTGTTCTGGCATGGTGCTTGCTACCTGAGAGGATGAATACAACGCGGATCAAGCAGGGTTGCTTTTTCAGGCTCGCGAGGGAACCAGGAAGCCGTTTTCTTACAGAGTTCTACGAGCATTAGCATAATGGGGACTTCGATTAGCACGCCGACGACGGTTGCTAGCGCCGCGCCAGAGTTGAGGCCGAATAGCATGACAGCGGTGGCGATCGCCACCTCAAAATGATTACTTGCCCCAATCAAAGCTGCTGGAGCCGAATCTTCATAGGTCATGCCCAGCTTTTGCGCCGCAACATAAGTGATTAGAAAAATAAAGTTTGTCTGGATGAACAGCGGCACCGCAATCAACAAAATGTGCAGCGGGTTGCTGACAATCAGTTCACCTTTAAAGGCAAACAACAGAACCAGCGTCAGGAGCAATGCGAAAACAGCGACCGGACTGAGATACTTCAAGAACACAGTCTCGAACCAAGCCCTGCCCTTATTTCTCACAATCCAGGTACGAGACACCGCCCCTGCTAGTAGCGGTAAGCCCACATAAATCAGCACAGAGAGCACGATAGTTTCCCAAGGTACAATCAAATTATTCGAGGCCAGTAACCATCCTCCCAGCGGTGCATAGAGAAAGAGCATCGCCAAAGAGTTAACCGCCACCATCACCAGCGTGTGCCCCTGGTTGCTGTAGGACAAATAGCCCCACATCAACACCATTGCAGTACAGGGTGCGATGCCTAGCAGAATAGTGCCTGCAATATAGGAATCTGCGATGGCCACCTCCACACCTCTAATCACCTCAGAGCCGACAATGAGTGGGCGGAATAGCCAACCTAAGAAAAACTGGGTAAAGGCCACCATCGTAAAGGGTTTAATCAGCCAGTTGACGGCCAGCGTCAGGAGAACGGGCTTTGGTGTTTTCATGGCCTGCTTTGCCTGCGAGAAATCAATCTTCACCATGATGGGATACATCATAAAAAACAAACAGATGGCAATCGGCACCGATACCTGATAGACACTCATGGCATCTAGGGTCTCTGCTATACCCGGAAAGGTGCGCCCCAGCACAATGCCAGTCAGGATGCATAAAACAACCCATAGCGTTAAGTAGCGCTCAAAGAGATTTAGCTTTCCGCCTGCTTGAACGGGTTTGCTAGACGAGCGAGTAGAGTGATGAGTCATGGTTGAGGGCTTCCCTTCTCTAGTTTTTTTTGTATGCTCAAACGGCTGCGCTCGCGGTTTTTGGATTGGGTAGTTTCAACGTCACTAACGTTGCCAATAACACAAAGCAGGTCGATACCCACAGACAGCCCACCAGCCCATAAAACTGAAAGACGAGGCCAGAGAGCACCGTGCCTGCCAGCCGTCCGCCTGCGTTTGCCATGTAGTAAAAGCCCACGTTCAGCGCTACTTTGTCATCGTCGGTGTAGGCCAGCACTAAGTAGGAATGTACGGCTGAGTTAAAAGCAAATACAATGCCAAAAACCATCAAGCCGATGATGATAGTTTGTCCAGCGGGTCGGCCTAATTGGAGCGCAAGGGCGATCGCCCCCGGAATCGCCACCAAAAACCCTGTCCAAAACCGGATAGTGCTCGCTTGCGGTGGTTTTCCTGAGCCAAATCGTCGTAATAGGTTGGGCGCGATCGCCTGCACCAAACCATAGCCAATCACCCAAATCGCCAGAAAGCCACCCACCTGCTCAAAAGACCAGTTCAAGCTGCCGTATAGAAAGACGGGTAGGCCCACTACAAACCAAACATCTCTGGCCCCAAATAGAAAAAATCGGGCGGCAGAGAGAATATTGATCTCCAGGCTTTTGGAAAAGAGCTGGCGAAACTTCACCTTCGACTTGAGCTTCCCCATGCCCGAGGGCAACCATCGACTCGACAACAAGACGATAGATAGTCCTACTGCCATGATTACTAGCGCACTCACATAGCCGAACACCGACAGCAGCAGCCCGCCCAAAAAGAAGCCAACGCCCTTAAGCGCATTCTTAGAGCCGGTCAGAATTGCCACCCATTTGAACAAGGTGGACTGAGCCTCTTTGGGAATCACCAAGCGAATGGCGCTCTTAGAACTCATTTTGGTGAGGTCTTTGGCAATGCCTGAGATAGCCTGCGCGAACATAACGTAAGGAACGGCAAGGGCGATTGACCAAGATTCATTTACAGGCGTTAACAGCAGCAGCGCCAAAATTTGCATCGCGATCCCGCCGTACAGCGTCAGCTTGACGCCGAATTTAGCGCCAATCCAGCCGCCAAATAGATTGGTGATAATGCCAAAAATTTCATAGAACAAAAACAGCATCGCGACTTCAAAGGGACTGTAGCCCAGCGTGTGAAAATACAGTAGCACCAGCATTCGCAGCGCTCCGTCAGTCACAGTAAAGCCCCAGTAGGCAAGGGTGACTAGAGCATAATTGCGAACGCCAGCCCGGTCGAAAGTGGGTGAAGAATCCATAGTGCTTACAATCTTTTAGAATTAGCTGAGTGATTGAATTAAACAGTTAAGTAATCTGTTGTATTAGGCCAAATGTATTAAGCCAAAGAAACCGCGACCTTTCGCGCCAGCTCAGCCATCCGGCAGGAGTATCCCCACTCGTTGTCGTACCAAGCCAGCACCTTTACCTGTGTGCCATCGACCACCATCGTTGAAAGCGCGTCTACAATTGAGGAGCGCGGATCGTCCTTATAGTCAATAGAGACTAACGGACGCTCTTCATAGCCCAAAATACCGCTGAGATCTCCCAGTGCAGCAGTCTTGAACAATTGATTGACCGCCTCCACCGTCGTCGGTTCGCTCACTTCAAACACGCAGTCTGTTAGAGAGGCGTTGAGTAAGGGCACTCGCACCGCCAAACCATTGAGCTTGTCTTTGAGTTCGGGAAAAATGCCGGTGATCGCCGTCGCAGAGCCTGTTGTTGTTGGAATTAAAGAAAGACTATTCGCCCGCGCCCGCCGCAGGTCTTTGTGAGGTGCATCTACAATCGTTTGAGTATTGGTGATGTCGTGGATAGTAGTGATAGCGCCATGCCGAATGCCGAGTCCTTCGTGAATTACTTTGACGACTGGCGCAAGGCAGTTGGTTGTACAAGAAGCCGCTGTTAGTAGGTGATGCTCTGCGGGATCGTACAAATGATCGTTAATGCCCATCACCACATTGAGCGCATCTTTCTCCGAAGAGGCCTTCACAGGTGCCGCTACAACAACCTTTTTCACGCCTTTCTTGAAGTAGGCATTCAACAGCTCCGGCGTCCGAAACTTGCCTGAGCATTCCAGCACCACATCAATGCCTAACGCTTCCCAGTGAACTTCTTCGGGCGCTTTATACGCACTGAAGCTCAGCGGATGCTGGTCAATCAAAAAGCGCTCCTCGCCTGCCGCTGTTACCTCCGGCTGCCACCGGCCATGCACCGAATCAAACTTCAACAGGTGAGCCGCCGCCGCCGTGCCGCCTTCGATCTCATTGATATGAACAAACTCTAAATCAGGCCAGCCCCAAGCCGCCCGTAAAACCAGCCGACCAATGCGGCCAAACCCGTTAATCGCCACTCGTACCATTTGAGTCCTTATATTTTGATACTTCTAAAATTCTCGATCTGCTTTCACTAACGCTTCAATCGTCAGATCGGTAGGTGCTTCTCCACCAAAGACTGTTCCAATCCGCTTGTCAGTAAAATGCTCGAAAGCTACGTTGTAAGCTTCATTGGGCAAGGACACATAGCCGACGACCTCCGCCAGAAAACGCACGTTGTTCAAGTAATACTCTACAAACGAAAACAGAGCCGGATTCGACTCGCTAGCCTCAGCGTTCACGTAAATAAACAACGGTCGGGTAAGCGGCTGATACTCTCCGCATTGACAACGACAGTTAAGGCATCAAAAGCAACCGGAATTTCGATATACTCAACGCCATTTTCCTTGCAGGTTTCCATCTCAGCCTTTGAAATAGGTCGAGAGGCATTATTAATATCTGTTTCTCCCGCACAAAACTTCTTGAAACCGCCCCCGGTTCCAGAAAATTTGACTGAGACATCGGGTGCGTCCTCGCCCTTCTCAAATTTCAATTCGCTGATAATCTCATCGGTCAATGGATAGACCGTACTCAATCCATCAATTTTAATTGAACTAACTTCAGCCGAGACTGCTTTAGGCGATCGCGGCTCTGAAACAGGCGTTTTCGTCGTCGAGCAACCGGCCAGCAGCGCCAGAATCATCCAGTACAAAGGCCATTTTCGGACTTGAGTAACCATGACATTTCACCCCCTATAAAACCGACTAACGATTCAGTCAGTTCAAGTATAGTTGAAATGTTGGCTACGAAAGACGGTATTTTCAGAAATCTAACTTCAATTGAAATTAGTAGATAGTTTCAGTCAGGGCAAGTTCGAGCAGGCCAAATCGGACTAAACCGGCGAAATTCTGCGATGTACTGCTCCAGCACGATGAACTGCTGTAAGTTCAGACGGTAATAAATCCAGCGCCCTTCTTGTCTGCCCTGAATCAGGTCAACCTCGCGCAGTGTTTTAAGATGAAAAGAAAGCTTAGACTGTGTGACTCCAAGTTCTTTGGCAATATCGCAGGCGCAGAGTTCGCGATCGCGCAGCAGCTCAATAATCTGAACGCGGTAGCCATCAGAAAAGGCTTGGAACAGCGGTAAAATAGCAGGTTGGGTAGCAGTCTTCATGTTTATCCACTAAGTCTACTTGAAATGATAACGCCTTCCACCGCATCTCAACATGGCCTTATGGTAAGCAAGTAGATAGTTTCAAGTTGCTCGAAAAGATGGCTCTACTTCAATCATTGCTTTACTTTGTCATCGCAGGGTTCTGTGAAATTGGCGGTGGCTACTTAGTTTGGCTATGGCTGCGCGAAGGTCGAGGGTTTCCATTTGCGATCTTAGGCTGGCTCTTACTCATTCTCTACGGTGTTATTCCTACGCTACAGCCTACTCACTTCAGCCGAACTTATGCAGCTTATGGCGGCGTCTTTATTGTTCTATCGTTACTTTGGGGTTGGCGTATCGATGGCGTACGTCCCGATGTCTACGACTGGCTGGGCTGTCTGCTGGCGACTTCAGGCGTGCTGGTGATGATGTATGCCCCACGGGGATAGCCGCTTCAAGGCAAGTAGCGAATCATGTTATGGCTTGGGTAAAGCTTGACTATTTTTAAGCAATCTCATCCCGTTCAAAGTGACTAACAAGGTAGAGCCTTCGTGCCCCAACACTCCCGCAGGAAGCGTCAAATCGCCGAAGAAATTGGCCACGATTAAAACAGAAACTGAGGTCAGCGCGATCGCGATATTTTGCTTAATAATTCGCTGCGACTTTCCCCCAATTTGAATGGCTTGTTCTAACTTTTCCAGCCGGTCGGCCATGAGTACAACATCGG
Source organism: cf. Phormidesmis sp. LEGE 11477 (assembly GCF_015207105.1). GTDB lineage: Bacteria > Cyanobacteriota > Cyanobacteriia > Phormidesmidales > Phormidesmidaceae > Phormidesmis. Next base: position 5,403 of record NZ_JADEXO010000009.1, on the reverse strand, counting down.
CAGTTTCTAAGGCAATATCTGAGCCAGTTGCACCCATGGCAATGCCTACCGATGCTTGAGCTAATGCGGGTGCGTCGTTAATGCCATCACCCACCATCGCCACGGTTTGGTACTGCTGCTGTAGTTTATGAATGACATCTACTTTGTCTTCGGGCAATAAGTCCGAATAGACCCGATCGACCCCCGCCGCTTGGCCGATAGTTTGAGCGGTGGCCGCGTTATCACCCGTCAGCATCACCGTAGTTTTGATACCCAGTCGCTTTAGAACACTCACTAAGTGAGATGATTCAGGGCGAATCTGGTCGGCTACGGCTAGCAAGCCCATGAGCTGGTTCTGTTGGCTAACCCAGATAACAGTCTTACCCTCAGACTCTATCCAGCTACTGGTCTGCATAAGATTGTTGTCTGCTGAGCTAGTCAGATTTGCTTCAACGAAAGAGCGTTTACCAATCTTGATTGTCTTTTTCTCAGATATGCCAGTGATGCCCAAGCCAGCTTTAGCTTGAACGTTCGCCACCGATAACAGCGGTAGAGACTGCCGCTGCGCTGCGTTGACGATAGCCTGAGCAATGGGATGTTCAGAGTAGGCTTCCAGCGAAGCGGCAGTCTGTAGGATTAGCTCAGGGGTTGTGCCATCAGCCGGAATAATGTCACAGACTTGCAGTTTTCCAGTTGTGAGCGTGCCCGTTTTGTCGAAGGCGATCGCCTTGACCTTCCCAATCATCTCTAATTGAGCACCATCTTTGAACAGAATCCCCTGCCGCGCTCCCTGAGCAATACCAGAGAGTAGCGCAGGCATAATCGCCGCCATCAAAGCGCAGGGAGAAGCCACTACCAAAAACACCAGCGCCCGGTAAATCGTGGTTTCCCAGTCCCAGCTCAACAACAAAGGTGGCAGAATAACCAGCAGCAGTGCCGCTATAACAACAACTTTGGCATAGCTCCGCTCAAAGCGTTCTAGAAACTGCTGAGAGGGCGGCTGCGTTGTTTTCGCCGTTTCTACGAGCCGAATGACCCGCTGAATTAGGTTGCTTTCGGGTGGCTCGTGTAGTTCTAGAACAAGCGCACCACTGCCGTTGATAGTGCCTGCAAACACCTCGTCGCCTAGCGTCTTTTCTACCGGAATAGATTCTCCCGTGATCGGTGCTTGGTTAATAGCACTGTCGCCTTCTTTCACAATGCCATCAGCGGGAATGAGTTCGCCGGGTTTAATGAGAATGCGATCGCCCACCCTAAGCTGTTGCACCGCAATGCTTTCCTCCTGCCCCGATTGCAACCGTCTAGCCGTATCGGAAGTAAGCTGCATCAGGCCGCGAATATTACGCTCCGTTCGATGCATCGCAATCCCTTCTAACGCGCCGCTAATCGCAAAAATCAAGATTAGCACTGCGCCATCTACCAGCAAATAATACTCTTGTTGCCACAGTCCTAAAGTCGCTGCGCCCAGGGCTGCTACGATCATCAACAGGTCAACATCTAGTTCGCGCTCGCACCAGAGCGTCGTCAAGCCTTCGCGAGTACTTTCATACCCACCGATAACGTAGGCAGCGATCAAAATCCAAATGCCGCCGCCTAACCAGTTGCCATTCAGGGCGAGCCAGCCAGAGAGCGTGAGTACTGCGCAAAGCAGCGCGGCGATCGCTTCTGGATAATCTCGAATCCACCCCTGTACCCGCTTTGGCCCAGGTCTTGAAACCAAGTTAGTCATTCTTATCCACCCTGAGTTCTTCGTTTCCAGACGTATGGTAAACATTGACATCAGTGTTAAGGTCAAGGGGTTGGGAGAAAGAATCAGGAAGTAGCTAACAGGGTTTCGGATGATCACCATTAAAGAACTCACTCAAACGGTTGGCTGTGGCATCACCCCGCGCATGGTACGGCACTATCACCAGATTGGACTATTACCGCAGCCTGCGCGATCTAGCAGTAACTATCGCCTGTACAGCAACACAGACGTGCAGTCGCTTCAGCGAATTGTGGCACTGAAGCAGCAAGGCTTTCAGCTTTCTCATATCAAGCAAGTACTCGCGGCTCCAGCAGCAGCTCAGCAAGAACAGCTAAATGAACAGCTACAAAAACAGTATCAGGTTGTTTTACAACAGCTCGTTAAGCTACGGCAAACCGCAAGCGCGTTAGAAGGCATTATTGGACGCGATCGCACCTGCCAATCCACCTCAGCAAACGCCCTAACCCATCTCCAATGGCTAAACGCTGAAACTCAAACCGTTGAGTCCTTAACGGAAAGTCTTTGGCAGCAGTTAGACGCCGCCACATTCAACCACCCCGAGAACTTCCAAGAAGCGCTCGAACGTCTACTCCCCGATCTCTCACAGCGCCCTGAAATCGAAGTAGATGTGCTCTCTCATTTAGTTTTAGCCTGTGGCGACGTGAGCCTAGCTGCCTTTGTTCGATTTAGCCCCGACGCCATCAAAGCAGCCCGAGAGAATCTGCTAAAAGGCTGTACTGTTGTGAGTGATGTGAGTGCGATCGCTACCGCATTAGATGACACTCGCCTGACTCATCTGAGCTGTCAAAAGGCAACCCTACTAGACAATCCTCACATCAATACGGTCGCTGATGCTGAACGAACACTCTGGCAAAACGACAGAAGGCGGGACGATAGCTGGCAGCACCGGCTCAGAGATCTGGCTGATGGTAACATCTGGGTGATTGGCTATTCTCCTTCTGTACTGATGAAACTATGTGAGATTGTGGAAACTCAGGGCTGTCGGCCTGCCTTAGTGGTTGGTTTTCCAATTGGCTTTAGCCACGCCCCCGCAGCAAAACGGCGGTTAATGCAGCTAAAAATCCCCTATTTAACAACAGAAGGTACGTCAGGTGGTGGACTTTTAGCCGCAGTCGCGCTCAATCGACTAGCGGCTTCTCTTATCGAGAAGCCTGACTGTCACTGCTATCTTCAGAATGGCTCTTCGGAATTGCTATGAGTGCTCAGCAAACGCAGCCGTTTCGCCGGACTCAGTGAACGAAAAGACAGTATAGGGTTCTGTGTAGTCACCGGATTCCATCCCTGGAGAGCCGATCGGCATTCCCGGCACCGCAATCCCAGCTATGTCTGGTTTCTCAGTCAACAGTCGCTGTACATCTTCAGCCGGAATGTGCCCTTCTACGACGTAATCTCCAACAACTGTAGTGTGGCAAGACGTTAAGCTTTGAGGAACGCCGTAGGTCTGCTTGATAGCGCTCATATCTTCAGTCACTTCGTCCTTCACCTGGAAGCCAGCCGCCTCTGCATGTTCTATCCATTTGCCGCAGCAGCCGCAAGTAGGACTCCGAAATACAGTGATTTCGCTAACTAGAGCTGCTTCAACGCCTACGGCTTCTTCCGATGATGAAGCTGTTGGAGCTGAACCTACAGTGGCTGCGCAGCCCGCGAGGACTAAACTAGCAGCTGCTATACCGAGAGCGAAAACCTTGGGCTTAGAAAATTGACGACGCATGGATACCTCTAAAGAGCGGAAAATAAATGTAAAAACAGGTGGGAATTAGTGCTGGAAAAATGCTTATCGTAGACTGTAGCGTAGCTTTCTTCATAGCTGCTCTGCCGACTCACTTAAGCCAGTAGGCGAGACTGTCATAAGCTGTCAAAAAGTGACGGGAATACTGCGATCGCCAGTCGAGGCAGTCTTCACCGAGTCTGCAAATTGATCCATTCCTTTCATCATCAACATCACACCAAATAACAGCAGCGCCGAGAAAACATCACCACCCCAGCTTTCATGAAGCCAGTCAAACATCGTTGTATTATCTGTGCCGTGAAAGTAGGAAAGCAGCGTGTTGCGGATGATGTTTCCGATAACGCTCAGAATTGCCGCACCGACTAACAGCATGATTGTTTTAGTGCGAGAGAGGATATTGCCCGTTCGATGCAAGAGAATCAGACCGACATATACGGAAGTCATCATCATTTTCAATCCGGCACAGTAGGGGGCAACTTCTACAAGGCGATCGTTAACCAAAACGTATATTTGATCGACCGTTACATTCATGTCTATTTGCGTCAGCAGGAAGCCAACAACCGAAGCAATGAATTGCTGTAAGGGCAGCAGGTAGGGGACGATAAGATAAGGTAGTGCGGTGGGCGTCGCTAATGCGACGAATAAAAGCGGAAAACCCATCAGCCCAAAGCCTGCCATTCCTTTTGACAAAAGTACAATACCGCTGAGCATGAGTGGTAGCGACAGATTCATCAGGTTCTGCACAGGACTAAGATAAAAAATCCCTGCTGCTGCCACTAAAGACAGTCCTAGAAAGCTGGCTCGGTCGGGCAGCTCGAACCAGCGATGACGCAATTCCCAAGCAATTAAAGCGGCGTAGGGAAATCCGAGTAGGGCGTAAGAAAAGTACTCGTGGTCGATACTGATGGATTTATTTAACCAGCCATCGATCCAATAGATCATGAGCGGCATGTATAGCACTGCTAGAAGAGCCAGCGTCGCAATGTCTGTCGCATGACGTTTGACTGGATTCAATAGCTTCAGGTTAGTTTGCATAAGTCAAAAGATCTCTCATTCAATCAGCTTGGCAGACGATTATGAAATGGGAATGAAATAAGCATTGACCCTATAGCTCAATAGAAGGTTTAAGCTGAGGTCAGATAGATATATTGAGAGGACATCGAAATATGGTTGCTGTGGCCCGCCTTAAAATTGGCGAAGTTTCTAAGCAAACGGATGTCGCTGTGGGTGCATTGCGCTACTACGAGGATCTGGGTTTGCTTAAGTCTAAACGGGGTGATAACGGCTACCGTTATTATTCGCCAGAAGCCATAAAGCAGGTGCAGTTTATTAAGAAGGCGCAGTCTTTGGGCTTCTCTTTAGATGACATTAGCGAAGTACTGAACGTCCACCAGCAAGGTGATGTCCCCTGCGAATTGGTACAGTCGATTTTGCAGGAGAAAATTGAAAAGCTTGAAGCTCAAATTCAGGAAATGACCGTGTTTAAAGATGGGCTGGAGCAGTATCGAGATAGCTGGGCAGCTTCCAAACCTCATCCTAAACCCGGCGATATCTGCCCGCTCATTGAGACATTACCTTTAGGCGCATAGACTCTATATGCCTGAAGCTCCATTTCATAGTGGTTTCATATTTGCGTGGTACTTTTCGTATTCACCTGCGCTTATGTTGGTTAATTTCAGGAGTATTTGAAACTCTTTTTTGGATACCCCTTGACCTTAAAGCCAGCTATAGAGTTTATGGTGAGTCTAACCGGTTGGATATAGAAAATCGCCGGGGGTACATTAGGTGCAACAAAATATATGGAGCAACAAAACAGTGAGTACGAATCTGGTAGCTTATCCCTTCTAGGTATGATTGCGATGGGAACTGGCGTCATGATTGGCGCGGGTATCTTTGCGCTGACTGGGCAAGTTGCAGAATTAGCAGG
>NZ_JADEXO010000093.1 GCF_015207105.1 cf. Phormidesmis sp. LEGE 11477 | reverse complement strand
GTCGGGGTGGGTCGGCAACTTGAGTCACTGCCGATGTCTCATTGCAGGACGCTAAACAGGTAGCAGGATGAGGGCTGGGGTGAGGGCTACAGGAAGTAGGTAAATAACTGAGTTGTTTAATCCTCTATTCCTAAATAATTTTCGCACAAGCTATCAAAACCACCTTGCCCTCATGCTGCGATCGCCATTTTCTCCTTCTATTCTTGCCTTCGAGATTCGCTATCACCTGCGTCGCCCGACCTTTTGGCTAATTGCAGGGCTGTTCCTAACCATTGGCCTGGTCGATATTGTCTCCAAGGCCGAACAGGGCAACGCCTTCTTCTTTGTTAACAGCCCTTCGCAGATTTTTCAGACGACCCTCTGGTACAGCATTTTTGGCATCCTGGCGGCCTCTGCGTTCGTGGCAGAAACCTTTGTTCGCGATGCTAACTATCGAATGGATTCGCTGATTTTATCTACGCCGATTCGCAAGTGGGACTATTTGGCGACTCGGTTTGCAGCCGCCTTTGGGACAACGGTGCTAGCATTCTCTGCTTACATTCCTGGCATGATCATCGGAACGCTGATGCCGGGGCTAAATGCCTATGCACTGGGGCCGTTTCGAGCAGATGGCTACTTAGCAAGCTATGGGCTGATTGCACTGCCCAATGTGTTTTTGGTGAGTGCGATCGCCTTCACCCTCGCTGCTCGCACCCGCAGCCTAGCTATCACCTTCGCAGGCTCCATCGCCCTAGTGATGCTCTATCTCGCCTCGCTGATGATGACTGGCGCAGATACCATCAACTATCAGCAGTATCCCTTTTGGGCAATGGTCGATCCGTTTGGCTTCTACGCCTTTGAATGGAATACGCTGAGCTGGACGGTGTTTGAACACAATACGCTGATGCCGTCTGTAGGTGGGTTGCTGATCTGGAATCGGCTGCTTTGGCTAGCAATTGCTCTCACGCTTTGGATAACCAGCTATCGGGCATACAGAATGCAGCTTTTGCCTTCTGGCAAGGCTTCGCCAGAAGGCAGTCTAGCGAGCGTATTCCAGGTTTTCACGTTTCTGAGCCCTCACCCTAAATCCCTCTCCCCAGAGAGAGGGACTTTGAGTCCGGTTCCCTTCTCCCTGGGGAGAAGGGCTAGGGATGAAGGCTCAGCTGTAACCTTTTTCTATCAGCTTATTTACCGCAGCGCTTTTGAGATTCGTACCATCCTTCAAGGCCGCGCCTTCTGGCTGCTCACCGGATTCGGCCTACTCTCCTTGATCATGGCCGCTATCGGTGCGGGTTCGTTTAACTACTCCAATCCCAGCACCGATATTCTCATCCACTCCGCAAATGTCTATTTAGACTACATTTTGTTCGCCATTATTGTGGTCTATTCGGCTGAGCTGTTTTGGCGCGATCGCACCCTTCGCCTCCAGTCTGTCATCGACGCCACCCCAGTCTCCAACGCCGTTCTGCTCTTCTCCAAGCTGCTCGCCCTCTTTGCGATCATCACCTTCAATCTGCTGCTCGCGATCGCCGTTTTCACGCTCTATCAACTGCTCAACGGCTACACCCAGTTCAACTTCCCACTCTATTTCCAAATGCTCTTTGGCGAGCATGGCCCCTACTTCTATCTAACTGCTGTCCTTGCCCTTTCCTCTCAAGTCATCACCCGCCAAAAATACGCAGGCATGGGCCTCGTCGTTCTCATCTCACTTTCCTACATTCCCCTAGACGCGCTCGGACTCTATCACAATCTCTATCGCTGGGCTGCTACCAATGACATTGAATATTCTCCGATGAATGGCTACGGCCATCTGTTCACGGGGCATTTGTGGTACAGCCTGTACTGGGGAATTGTTAGCGCGATTTTGATGGCGATCGCCTACATCCTCTGGCCCCGAGGGGTGCAAAAAGGGTTGAAAACAAAGCGCCGCTGGCAAAAGGGCTGGAAGCTCGGTTCTCGCAGTATCAAACGAACAATAGTGGCTTTGCTGGTCGCATGGTTCGCCGTGGGCAGCTGGATCTTTTACAACACAACCATCGTCAACGCCTACCAGCCGCCAGGAAAAGAACAAACTGCCGCTGAGATTGAACAGCGCTTCAAGCAGTATGAAAATCTGCCAATGCCCGTCGTGACAGCAACCACGCTAAACGTAGAGCTATACCCTGACCAGCGGTATTTCGAGGCCAACGGCGAATACACCCTTGAGAATAGAACAGATACGCCGATTGAAGAAATCCACCTGATTACGTTTATCAATCTTGACCTAGCAGAAGTCGCCTACCCAGGCGCAACCCTGCGCGAAGCCCATCCTGACTGGGGCTACTACATTTACGACCTAGCCGAACCGCTGCTGCCAGACGCGCAGCAGACAATGGGATTCACGACTCAAACAAACCCGATCAAAGGCTTTCAAAACCAGGTCAATAGCGACGATGTGTACATGGTGTATCCCAATGATGTGGTAGATAATGGCACAAACTTGTACAGCCCCTTCATTCTGCCATTCGTCGGCTATACCAAAATGGTCGAACACAAAAAAGCGTGGCTGAGAGACAAGCTGGACTTACCGCCCTTAGCGCAGCGACTGCGGCCTCACGACGATCCAACCGGGCTAGCGCAGGCAATGATGCTGACGCACTTGGTTTGGGGAACAACAGATATCACCGTCGGCACAGCGAGCGATCAGACAGCGGTTAGCGCGGGCGAGCTAGTGGACACTTGGCAAGAGAATGGTCGCAGTTACTTCCGCTACCGCTCAGATGAGCAATCTCGGGGCAAGTTCACCCTCTACTCTGGGCGCTATGCCACCTATCGAAACGAAGACTATCGCGTACCGATTGAAATCTACTACTATCCGCAGCACGACGACAATATTGAGCTAATTACAACAGAAATTGGCCAAGCCCTAGAATTCTACGAAGAAACCTTTGGCCCCTACCCGTTTGAAAACGTGCGAGCCGTTGAGTTTGTGTATTACGATGGCATGATCTTTTCAGAAGGAGGGACGCTAGGCATTCCTGAAGTCTTGGTGTGGAAAAGCGAGGCGCAGGGTCTAGGACAAGAGAGTATCGCCAACTGGATCAGCTACTTGTTAGCCCAGTCGTGGTGGGAAGATCAGCTTATTGCAGCAGATGTGGCTGGCGGTATGACCATCCGTGAGGCTTTGAGCGAATATGCCAGTCAGCTATATCAAAGATCGCAGCGATCGCCCGCGCAGCAAACCCTATTCCAGCAGCAGCGGATGCGAGACTTTTTCCGCAGCCTTGGCAAAATAGACTTTCAAGAGCCACCGCTCACCGATATCTACAACGAGCTACCGATCGCCCGGCATAAAGGCAGCATGATCCTAGAACTAATCGAAGCGCAGATCGGACAAGAAGCTGTTCTAGCAGGCATTCGAGACTTTCTTGCTACCTATCGCTACCAAGGCCCGCCCTACGCAACTGTGATCGATTTACAAGATGCGCTGACTGCTCAAGCCGCCTCTGACGCTGAAGCTCAGATCGTTCGAGATCTATTCACGCAAGTGCTTACCTTTCAAGTCGGCATTGCAGAGGCCACCTACACGCCTTTACCGGATGGCAGCTACGACATTCGCCTGGAGATAGAAGCGCAGCGTTTTCGCACGAGCGGATTGGGTCAACAGGAAATATTGCCCTTGGATCTGCCGGTCAAGATTGCGCTGACGGATGAACGCGATCGCCCCCTCAAAACCATCACTCCCACGCTCAGCGACGCCCAAACTACCCTCACCCTCACCACAGCCGAGCTGCCCGCCTACGCCAGTGTAGATCCAGACTTCAAATTGCCCTCTGCCTACACCCAAGACAACAGAAAGCGGCTACGCCCAAGTTCATTAGCAGCTCAATAGACTGAATAAAGGTGACTAAAGCTACAAAGTGAAGTCGTATCCGTAGCGCCCTTTTCTAATCTACTTTTACTACTACTATTGGCTTTAATTATCATTAAGTTGAAACGAAAAGCGTCCCGAACGCGGTTAGCTCAACGCTTTTGGCGCTTTTGAAAGCTAAGCATCGCCTGAAAACGCTAAGCAAATGCTGTACTGCAATTGATTACTGCCAGAAATTGATACAAAAGTTAATTACGCATTATTGAGAATCACTCTAAAGTAGGGCTTGTTCGCTATTGACTTAAGTTCTCGATAGCGCAGTCATACTTCGCACTCACTTAGTTCTTCCCTAGCTCAATCCCTCTGGCTCAATTCTTCTTTGGAGATACCCATGCAGACCTATGGCAAACTCAACACGCTTAGCGATCGCAGGTGGCTTACTGGCAATGCTCTTCTCACTAATCTTTCCGGTCAGCTACTAGGGGCTCACGTTGCCCATGCCGGACTAATTGTGTTCTGGGCAGGGGCGATGACCTTGTTCGAGCTCAAGCGGTTCGACCTCTCACAGCCGATGTTTGAACAAGGACTGATCCTGCTGCCGCACTTAGCGTCTCTAGGGCTAGGCGTCGGCGCAGGCGGCACTGTTGTAGATACCTATCCATACTTTGTCGTCGGCGCGGTTCATCTGATTTCTTCTGCTGTATTAGGTGCAGGCGGCCTCTTCCATATCTTTGGCGGCCCTGCTGTTTTACCTCAAAGAAACAATGCCATCGGCTTCTTCAGCTACGAGTGGGAAGACCCCGATAAGATTTCCACTATCTTAGGCATTCATACGCTGCTACTAGGCGTAGGCGCATGGCTGCTTGTATTCAAGGCAATGTTTCTAGGTGGGCTATACGATCCATCGGTTGCTGATGTCAGGGCGATCGCCGCTCCTACGCTAGATCCGACTCGCATTTTCGGATATCTCGTCGGGCGCTATGGCTCAGAAGGGATGGCGGCTGTCAACAATTTAGAAGATGTAGTCGGTGGTCATATCTGGATCGGCAGCCTTTGTATTGTGGGCGGCTTTTGGCACATGGCAACCGAGCCTCTGCCCTGGGCAAAGCGCTTCCTAACCTGGTCAGGTGAGGCTTATCTGTCTTATAGTTTGGCGGCGCTGGCCTACATGGGTTTGCTCGCGGCCTATTTTGTTACTGTGAACGATACTGTTTATCCAGAGGCGTTCTACGGTCCGGTCAAAGAGCTGAGGACGCTATCGGGCGATGTGACTATTCGAGGGTGGTTGGCTTTTGTCCACATTGGCTTGAGCGCGCTTTTCTTGACAGGTCACTGGTGGCACGCTTTTAGGGCCAGATCCGCAGCAGCAAGCGTCAATCTCAAGCAAGACCCCATTGTCAAACCCGCACCCATCAGCCTAGAAGGTACGCTTAGAACCCCGCTAAACGCTTCTGATCTCAGCTTGGACTTCATTCGCAGACTACCGATCTTGCGAGATGGCTTATCTCCTTTTAGACGCGGCTTAGAGGTGGGCATGGCGCACGGCTATTAGGCAATCGGCCCTTTTATTAAGCTGGGACCACTGCGTAATTCAGACAGTGCGCTACTAGCTGGAACGCTCTCTGGCTGCGGGCTAGTTGTCATTGGATTTATTGTTCTACTTGGGTATGGTCTGGTCTCTTTGTCAGAGCAGGGCATAACCCCTGTTTATAGAAAGCCCAGAACCGCTGAGAATGTCTTAGAACTGCCAGAATCACTACGAAGCGTTGCTGGGTGGCGAGAGTTCTCTTTTGGCTTTTTGATTGGAGGGTTAGGAGGCGCTGTATTTGCGGCCCTGCTATTAGATGGCTTTAGCCGACTGGGATAGTCTTCTGAGATAGCTCTCAGGTCTTTTTTTGATATCCTCTCACTTCACGTCTGCGGCTTTCTAAAACAGGTTGTGTACCATACTTGCTTTTAGGTCTGCTACAGACGTGTTTCCTACTATTTTTGCGCTGTTTTGTTCGGCTTTTTACATTATTGTTGTTTAACGGAAATCCCTTCGCATGGTATCGACATCCACTAGCGGCTCTAGCGCGGCTAAAGCCCCTACGGCTTCTCCGCTGGACTACTCAAATCTCATAGAGGGCAATGCTCGCCTGATTCCACTCTCTGGTCAGCTGCTGGGCGCTCACGTTGCCCATGCCGGACTGATCATGTTCTGGGCTGGCTCTATCACCATATCCCAAGCGCTCAACTACGATCCAACCTATCCTTTGGAAGAACAGGGACTGGCTTTGATTAGTAACATTGCAAGATTAGGCTGGGGGGTTAACGAAAGCGGTCAGATCGATACGCTCTATCCTGCTTTTGTGATTGGAATGCTGCATTTAATCGCGTCTGCGGTACTGGGCGCGGGCGGATTGTTCCATGTTTTCGCAGGGCCAAAGCGATTAGCCGATGCCAATGGTTGGGCCAAGCGGTTTCACTATGAATGGGATGATCCGAAGCAGCTCACGCTTATTCTCGGGCATCACCTGCTGTTTCTTGGCGTGGCAGCGCTGGCATTCGTCGCCAAAGCAACTCGCTGGGGCGGCATTTACGATCCGGCTGTGGGGCAAGTTCGCTTAATTGAGCCAAATCTCAATCCCACTGACATTTTCGGCTACCTAATCGGACTGACTCCCGATGGCTGGAGCGCCTGGGGCATCGCCAGCGTGAACAACCTAGAAGATGTGGTTGGTGGCCATGCCTGGATTGGCACAATGCTAATTCTTGGCGGCATCTTTCATATTTTGGTGAATGCCAAAATTATCGTCCCCATTCGCCTGAATGCGGATGCCATCCTTTCTTACAGCCTAGGGGCCGTTTCGTTTATGGCGTTTGTTTCTTGGGCGTTCGTCACACACAATACGACAGTGTTTCCGCCAGAGCTATATGACCCGTCGCAGCTAGGCGGCAGGGCGTTTACTCAGCTGGCGTTAGGAATTCTGTTTCTAGGAGGACACCTGTGGCACGCTTACCGAGGCATTGCCATCGATAAAGGGAAGCCGCCTACTAGCGTGACAGCAGTCTGAGCTTTAGATCCGGCGCTTTACTGAAAGCTTAGATCCCTCGGCGACACAGTGGCACAGAGTTACAGCAACAGAGTTGTGCTAACAACAGATCTAGGTTGAAAGTTAAGCCATTTAGTTTGTTGGCTGCGAAATCTCTCCTCTCGGCTGACAGGTCCACCCCTATTTCGTAAGAGTAGGGGTGGACTTTCTAAGACTACCTATAGGCAGCTTGGACGACTGCTAATCCGTATAAAAGTCCGTGTGAAATATAGATCCAAAGATGCTCTTCTTTCATATGGAAAGCACCCGCTCGCCAATAAAAGATTAATGTCTAGACGAGGTATAAAAAGCTACTATGTATCTTCCACGATCTAAAATGGGTAGTATGCTAATGAAATTAATTATTAATAAACTCAGCTATATGAAAGTCAGTTGTTCAGCTTGAATGTCAGCAGCGTGGATTCTTAGAGATTCTGATGAAACAGTCCTTTTGCGCGATCGCCAACAGAGAATCTGGAGAAGATCTTATTGGCACCGCTAGCCACTACCAAACTTATGTGTTGATCGAGTGCCCCACGCCTTGGGCTGCGAAAGCTTTTGAGTCTGAGCAAATTCCAGACGCGCTGCGCCGCTACGTTAAGGCTGTGAAAGCTAAGCGCGCTGTTCAATTTTTGTTAGTCAGCAAAGGCCGCAAAACGCTCAGAGCTTCAAATAAGGCTTCAGGCATTAGGCTAATGGTGTACGAGAAATTTCCACCCGTTGATGGCACAGTTGAGAAGTATCGCGGCTATGAGTTTGAAATAGACGGATTGGAGCGGGTTGAAACCTGCTTAGAAGCGCATTGGCAGGGCGATCGCCTAGGCAAAACCATCACCCAAAAAGACGTCTTAATCTGTACGCACGGAATGAGAGATAGGTGCTGCGCTCGCTTTGGCCAGCCCCTCTTCAAAAACGCCCTGCGCCGCGCTAAGCAAGGAAGATTGCCAAATGTGCGCCTTTGGAAAGTTAGCCACATCGGCGGTCATCGCTTCGCACCAACGGCTATCACGTTGCCCGATGGTCGCTACTACGGTCGCCTTACGCTTTCAGCGCTCGAAGCCGTCATCAACCGCAGCGGTAGCGCTCGCCAAATTCAGTCTATCTATCGAGGGTGGGGAATGCTGCCTACCCCGCTTCAGATACTAGAAAGACAGCTACTAATACAGTACGGCTGGGCGTGGTTCGATAAAGTGCTCACCGTCCGGGTGCTGTCTAGCTCGGGGGATGAGCTACTTGTAGAAGTTTCTGTGGGTTCAGCCGCAAAGCAGTCATCCACAGAACCGTTTAGACCAACCACTTACCGAGCCAAACTTGTTCAAGACGCTCATAGCCAAGTTTGTACGAAAGTATCCTGCGGTAGTGCGATCGCAAAACCGATTGTGAAATATAGAGTTGATGAATGCGTACAGATGGCGATTGCTCCCGTACGTGCGGCTGTTGTCGAGCCGTAGAACAAATCTACTTTAATCATATTTGTTCCTTATTGCGTGTCTCTCCTTTTAGGCATCAGGCTTAGGCATCAGGCGTGATGAAACCGTCTCTCTCAAGAAGGCAGCTCAGGAGAGCATTCTGAAAGGGGCTTGTAAATGGGCGTTGATCTAAAGGTTGTTACAGTCTTTAGATACGCTTGGATCATCCGCAGAGATAGCTGCCAGGCTTGATCTGCCTGCTCAGCCGATGAGAGCGATCGCGTCTCAACATGAACCGTACAAGAGAAGCCATTGATATCCACATCTGAGAAAGAAGCCTCTTGAATGACCCACTTGAGATGAACTGGCTGATTGAAGCTCTTCTCTTTTAGAGATCTGTCAAAGTGAAAATACAGCGCGAAATAGTTGATGGCATCTTGAACGCAGCCCGTGCAGTTCCAAGCAAATTCCAGATAGCCTTTCCGCCGATGTCCGGTAGCAGACGCTATCTGTTCGCTGTCGCAGCCTACGGTAAAGAAGCAAGTTGATTTCTCTCACCAACGTTTCGAGGCTGGTATCAGTCGCTAGCTCTGGGATCGTATTAATCAGAGAAGGTTTGATCTTTAGATTCCTAAATCCGTAGTTAGTAGAGCCCTCAGCCTCTGTATGGCATCTATCTATTTGATCAGCTATCCGATGAATTGTCTGCTGAGCTATCGGGCGATCAGCCGCGTATGGAATTACCTTTGCATGAGAACTTAGCGTCAGGTCGTTGGAATACAAAGAAGATGTTTTCATCGGTACGCTGTTGTTTGCAAATTGAGATTCATTCTCATTAGCATCATAGACGATTTACTCACGGTTGCAATTGACCATCTTCCATTCGTAATACTCTATCGGCGATATCTAATATCCGACTGTCGTGAGTCACGAGCAGTACGGTTGCGCCTTCTTCTCTAGCCAGCCGCTGCATGATTTCAACCACGTCTCGGCCAGAGCGTTTATCGAGTGAAGACGTGGGCTCATCGGCTAGGATAAGCTTAGGGTGGCTGACTAAAGCGCGAGCGATCGCCACTCTTTGTTTTTGCCCACCCGAGAGATTCTCTGGATACGCATCAATCTTGTCATGTAGACCCACCGCTTCGAGCAAAGCCACCGCCCGAGATCGATAGTCTCGTTTGGCAATGTGAGAATGTAGCCTCAGCGCCGTACTCACATTTTCCCAGGCGCTCAGACAGGTGAGCAAATTGTGGTGCTGGAAAATGTATCCTATCTGGCTACGAGTACGCCTCAGTCCGGCTTTTTTCGCACCGTTTAGCTCATATCCAAACACGCTCAAGCTACCAGATTGAACAGAACGCAGCGCCCCTAGCAGTGTGAGCAACGTCGTTTTTCCGCTGCCGGATGGCCCTTCGAGAATCACGACTTCTCCAGAGGCTAGAGAAAGGGTGACATCTGAGAGAACAGATTTACGAAGTGCGCCTTTGCCGAAGGTATGGTTGAGATTACTCGCTGAGATAATAGAAGTCATTGCACCGGCGCTTTACAGAGCTTGATAGCCAAATTCGTAACCTTGTCGAGTGCTAGCATTGTGATGGCATTTAATAAAGACGGCATTCGACAAAGGAAATAGCTATGGCATCACTGACAATTCGTAACTTACCAGATGAGGTAGTGCAGCGTATTAAAACGCTTGCTTCTATGAAAGGACATTCAATGGAGCAGGAGGTTCGAGAACTGCTTGAGACTCGGTATGCTTCTAAAAGTGAAGCTATTCAGCGTATTCGCCAGCGATGGAGTGCTCTGCCCGAAACGACTCCCCAAGAAGTAGATAGTTGGAGGGTAGTTGGTCGCCATAATGATTATTGATACGATGATATTTGCTTATGCCTTACTCAGGGTAGAAAACAAATATGAAGAATCAACAACAATATTGGAGCAAGCTAGTCAGATCATAGTTCCTGATTCTTTTCGAGCAGAATTAGCCAACGTCGTTTGGCAATGGGTCAAGTTCAAAAGTGTTCCTGAAGAGCTAGCTTACAGCGTTCTTCAAGATGTCGAAACGCTGCTCGATCAAGTTGTCAGTAGTGAAAGAATTTGGACGAGAGCGTTGCAGCTTTCTATTGCATTTGAACATCCGGTGTATGACACGCTGTATGTGGCCACTGCAGAATCATTTGACGATAAAGTCATTACTTACGATCAGAAGATGATTGCTAAATTTCCAGAGCGAGTATTGTCTCCCCAAGCCTTCTTATGCTCGGACTAGAAAACGTCGGCAGGGTCAGCGGCGCGGAGTTTGTTCATAGCGATCGCACCAGAAATCACACACATTACCAGTGTTAGCCCAAACACCTGCACCGCCACGGTTGTTTTCATCGTTAGCGGGACCCGCGTCAGCATGACTAAAAGCTGATAAACCCCATATGAAGCAGCGTAGCCAGGGATAAACCCCAGCACTGCTAAAATCAGCGCTTCTTGTAGTACGACGGCGAGCAGCGTTCTGTCTGCGTAGCCCATCGCTTTGAGCGTGGCGTATTCTGGCAAATGCTCGCTCACATCGGTGTAGAGCACTTGATAAACAATTACAATACCGACGACAAAGCCCATCGCAGCCCCAAAGTTCAGCACTTTTCCGTTCGGCAGCGAGGCTCGAAAGGCTTGCTCTGCCACAGATAGCTCGGCCTGATCGAGAATTTTGATAGAAGGCGGTAGGGTAGATCTTAGGCGCGATCGCACTCTCTCTAAATCAGCCCCCGGTTCCAAAGTCAAACAGCCTACGCTTACCTTTTCCAAAACTTCCTTGCCAAACCACTGCGTGTAGCTCCAATCACTCATCACGATATGGCCATTGTCAAACAGCGTACTGCCCAGATCGAACAGTCCTACTACGTACACGCGCTGATTGCTCATCAGCGTAGAGACGATTCCTGAAGCCTGAAATTGTTCAACAACCGGCCCTAATTTCTCCTGCCCTAGCCGATCGTAAAGTACAGCACTAGGAGCGCTTAAGCGATCTAGTTGCTGGTTGACAGCCTCAATAGCGATCACAGGCTGCCTAGGATTGAAAGCTAGAATCTTGACCGAATTTGGAAATAGCTGAAACTCTTCTGGCGCATTACTCTCTTCGGACTGCTCTAGCTCTTCTGGATTCACCCAATTAGAAAACCCGATGTATAGAGGGCTAGCCGAACGAACACCTTCAACAGCATTCGCCTGATAGAGATAGATTTTAGGAAAATCACCCAAATCAATGTTGGGCGCGTAGGCAGAAGTTAAAAACAAATCTCCTTCGAGATGATCCGGCACCAGCGTCACGCCGTCAAAGAGCATATCTTTCAGGCCGAGCTGCGTGAAAATCAGAATGTTAGCAAAGGCAACCCCTGTAATAGCGACCAGCAAGCGCATTTTTCGATGCGTAAGCTGCGCCCAGCCCAGCGGTTTGTGTGCTTGCCACCAAGTTCTCAAATGCCTAGTTTTCAAGTACCCGGTTTTCGAGCACCCGGTTTTCAAGTACCCGGTTTTCAAGTACCCGGTTTTCGAGCGATCGCCTTGCTGCGTTTGCGAAGGCTGCGCTTTTCGCTTACGAGCCTTCATAGCGGTCCTCTTGGTGCATCCGTTTCTATCTCAACGCGCACCTGCATGTTCGTTAAGCTAGAAACTTTAGGACTATCGGCAGGATCAATTCGCAGTCGCACTTCAACCACTCGCTGATTTTCATCCGCGGTCGGATTCGTAGAGCCATTGCTCAAACTGCGCGAGCCAATTTGTAGCCCGACGTGAGTCACTTCCGCTTTTAGGCTGTCATCGAAGCCACCATATTCGCTAGTCAGGGTCGCTGATTGCCCAACGGCAACTTTGTCGATATCGGTCTCATATATTTCTGCGATCGCCATCATCTGCCGCGTGTTGCCCAGCTCAATGATGCCTTCTTGCGTATTCACACGCTCTCCTACCCGCGTATTAATCCGCAGAATTTGTCCAGGAACAGGCACCCGCACCTGCGTCTCTTCTAAATCCGCTTGCCGCTGCGCTACTGAGATTTCTGCCTGCTCTAGCTCCGCTTGAAAAACGGCAATATCTGTTGGGCGCACCTCTCGCAAAGTTTCCAGCAAATTTCTCTCTTGGGAAATCTGCTCCACCATTGTTTGCATTGTGTTGTTCAGCTGCGCCTGCCGCTGAACGAGAACCGCCTCTGCGCTCGCTAACGCCTGCGTAGATTGATCGAGCTGCGCCTGGCTCAGCGCCCCTGATTGGACCAGCGATAGGTTTCTCTCTTGGGTAATTCTCGCCTGTTGCAGCTCAGCCTCAGCGCGATCAATCGCCGCCTGCTCTTCCATCGTTTGATTTCGCTGCCGCGCTTCAAGTTCTGCGATCGCTGCCTGTTTTGCTGCTATTTCAGAAGCTTTTCCCTCACCGGCTAAAAGTCTCGCTAGCTCAGCTCGCTGTAGCTCTACTGTCTTTTGCGCTGCCTGCAAATCCCGATCTCGCCGCTCAAACCCTTGCAGCACAGCAATCACCTGATCCGCTTCAACAAAATCGCATTCTTCGACCAAAATTTGATTGACCCGGCTATCTTCAGCATTAGGCACCGATAGCTGAATCACCTCACCTTCTGGCTGAATTTGGCCCAGTGCCACAACCCGAGCAGACTGGCTGGCCGCTATTAGGGTGTCTTGTGGCAGTGAATCTTCTGCTAAGCGCATCGCAGAAGAGGTGCAGGCCGTACATAACAGCCCAGCAGAGGCAAAAAGCGCCCAGCGCAGAAATATCCAACAAGATCGCGGCATAGCAGAGCAGAGAAAAAGAAAAAAGCTTGTCCTCATTATGCAGGAGACAAGCCAGTTGGAGTCTGTTGGAGAACTCCCAAATAGACACCTTTTGTGTAAAAAATTTTAAAGGTAAGATTACGATCGCTTAGCATCGGGTGCTTTCCAGCTTCGATCAAGTGCTGCGGTAAGAGACTGCTTTGGCGCTGAAATACGCCTGACGATGCTCCATAGCTGCAAGGCTTCAGTCGGCGTTTGTAGATTGGCCTTCAGCGGCTGAAAGCTACCACATTCACAGTCAATGTCAAGCTCTTGAAGCCGGTGATACACCTGCCAGCGATCTTCGCAAGAAACAGTCACAGCTGATGCCACCATACAAACCTCTTCATTCCACTAACTAATTCTTGCTGCCGTCCATGCTGCTGATGCAAACTCTGCTGATATCGGATGGTATAGAGCGTTCTACCGCTCTATATGAGACTAGCTCCTCGGTAAGCGCACACTCTCAGATGAGCGAGATAAGCGCTAATTCTCTGATAGGAGCTGCTCTCATTGATATACTTATAGTCCTAGTTGATAATCAGTGTCAAGAATGTTCATGTAAAGGTTTTCACATCAGGTCGGTTTCAATACGCTATGCGGTCTTGGAAACAATGGGTGTAAGGTTAGGAGCCTTCGTCTGTGATCGCGCCCTCTCTATATGCTGTGCAATCACCTCAGCGGTCGCCTGAGCGTGGTGAAAGTGGAAAAAGTGCTTACCTTCAGGGCAGTGCCACATGCGATCACCCTCCTTCATCACTTCGTACCACTGTACTTGCCCTTGATTGTCCACAATAGAATCCTGTTCGCCATTGCAGACTAGAAGCGGCATCTTAGTGCCCCCTTTTGGAATCCGCGCGCTGTGCGCGAGAGAATGGAACGTTAGGTTGCTGTCTAAGTCTTTGGCCAATAGATGCACTAGCGTTTTAGAGAATCTAACGGGCTGGCGATCAAACAAAGTCTGAATCATCTGCGTCAAAACAATCTCCCGGCTACAGGGCAGCAGCTTTCGCATGGCGTAGTAGTGCGCCTGCCAGTTGACAGCGGGCATTGCACTAACTGACAGCAGCGTCAAAGAAGCAACTCGTTCAGGGTGCTGACGAGCGTAGAGTAGTGCCACAGCGCCGCTAACCCCGTGCCCGAGTAAGTGAACGCGGTAGTTAGGATTGCCTGAGCGGGCTTCAATCAGGGCGCGATCGCTCACGTACTCATGCAGGGCCGCCACGATTGAATCCACACAGCAGGGTTCATCTACGCTCTGGCAGTACTCCCACTGTCGAACCGGTGCGACTTTTACCAGGTGAGAGAGTAGCTGTCGGTTAAGACACTTAAGAGACGGACTGACTGATAGCCAAAGCAAATTAGAATCGTGATTCATTGAACGAGGGCACTGTGAACGTACCGTAAATACATAAAAGCAGCGCAGACGATTGCGAAACACTGCGAAGACAAACACCTTCCAGCTATTGATTATTAGTCTCAATAGCTGACAATTGGAGTATATCCTATCTTCTTTCGCAGTTAAGAAGGATTACCAATAATCAATAGGTCTAGCAGCTTGCTAACGGATTGGTTCTGTTGGTATGTATCCACCAAAAAGCTTGATTCTATTGAGATCGCGGTCTCGGCATACGACAAAAGCTACTCTTTTCGTTTGATTTGAAACGATAAGCACCGCTTATTACATAGCAGCAATTCTCACTTTCCAGCGCGGCGATCGCCTAATACAAGACTTAATCAATTGCTCGATAGTCTCTATCTTGTGTTGAAGCTCATAACATTGGAGATTTCGACAATCATTAATAGATGAAAGGGGAGTAGGGCAATGCTTGAGTGCGATCGCCCTACTCCCCTTACTTTTGCCTAGATTAGAACCTTTGAATCAAGGACTAAACCAAAGCCAATGCCTCTTCTATATTCGAGACATCTGGAACAACCGCGAAGCTGCTCTCGCCCAAGCTAGATGCCTGAACACCGTTAAGGACAGCCAAGGTCTCACTTGTGCTAGTCACGCCTAGCAAGGTGTTCTCCCCATCCTGAGTCAGCGTCAGGTCGGCAAAGGCAAGCTCACCTTCAACCAAACCGATCCGGTCAGTTCCCACCTCGAAGTCCAAGATAGTGTCGGTACCATCGCCGTTGCCGAAGACAAACAGGTCGCTGCCGCTGCCACCAGAGAAGTCGTCGCCCACTAGAATGTCGTTGCCCGTCACACCCATGATGATGTCGTCACCGTCATCGCCAAAGATGATGTCATCACCCGCGTCGCCGCTGAGGATGTCATTACCGGACTTACCGCCAATCCGGTCATTGCCCTCGCCACCAAAGATGATGTCATCGCCACCCATCACATTGTTCTGAGGAGAGCGTCTGTTGAGGTCACCGCGCAAGACGTCGTCGCCGTCGCCGCCTTCAATGATGTCATCGCCAAGACCACCAGCAGCCGTATCATCGCCACCCAGTGCCTGGATGAAATTGTCTCCATCCGTACCAATGAGGGTCTCACCCTCATCAGTACCAACAATATCAGGGACTAGGCCACCTTCACCCTCTTCAATAGTGAGATCAAAGCCGCTAGCCGCAGCGTCCACTTCGTAGTTCTCACCATCAATCAAATTGAAAGTAAAGTTCTCCGTTCCTTCGCCAGGGCCATCGTCAAAGACAGGGACACTCACTGTCGCTGTTGGGTCGGTAATGCGAAGGAACAGCGATCCGGCAACTTCGTCCGTTCCGACGATGCTGCCACCGGTCACCACTACCCCTTCTACAACCGTCTCATCTTCTGGCAAACGTGGATTCGTAGCGTTGACATCAAACTCTGCAATAGAGCGCGGCGGCCCCTGCAATTGAACCACTAGTCCGTCAGCCGGAATGTCTCCTTCAGTCGTGAAGGTAACCGTAAATTGAGTTTGCTCAGACTCGACCAGCGTTTCTGGCGTTGCGGTGACGCCGACAACCGGTGAGGTCGCTGGCGTAATTCCGTCAATGACAGTGAACGTGCCAGAGTTGGCGTCTGGGTCAACGACATAGCCTTCGCCGTCCGCTAGGGTATAGGTAAAGGTTTGGTCGGGCTCTTGAACCAGGTCATCGGACACGGGCAGCGTGATGCTAGCGTTCGCCTCGGTGATAGTGAAGCTGAAATTACTAAGGAAGCCCGTACCTGCCGCAGCAGGATCAGAGTTGTCTTCAGCCGGGTCACCGTCTTCGAGCGAGAACACATCGAGCGTGCCGCCGACGAGCCCTGCGCCGGGGGCAAACGAGGTATCAAAGCGATAGAGGATATTGCCCTCATCGGTCACGCGAGCTTGGACTGCGCCGTCGCCATCTGGGGCTAAGAACTGTTGCAGAATCTCAGCAGTATCTCCTTCTAGGTTCACAGTGATGCCGCCGTCAGGAATCTCACCATCCACGCTGAAGTTCAGCACTAGCGCTGTGTCATCCGCTTCGCTCACCGTGTCAGGCGTAACGCTAAAGCTCACCACAGGATCAGGCACTTCTCCGTCTTCGACGGTGATGGTCACAGTAGCCGTCTCGGAGCTATCTTCGTTGTCCGCAGCCTGATAGGTAAAGCTATCGGTGCCGACAAAACCAGCATCGGGCGTATAGGTGAATGAGCCATCCTCATTAAGCTCGACACTGCCATTGCTAGGGCTGCCAACCGCAGTAGCCACGATCGCATCACCATCGGCATCGGTGTCATTAGTAAGAACGCCATCACCGACAGCGACCGTTAGCGCTGTATCAGCAGTGGTGCTGTAGCTGTCATCGCTCGCAACTGGTGGAGTGTTTTCGACCGCCGGCTCATCGTCATCGGTAATAGAGAACGTCACCGCTGCGGCTGAACCATCAATACCGTAATCATCGCTCTCTTGTAGCGCATAGGTAATCTCTTCGAGACCTTCATTCAGATCGTCGTCAAAGACAGGAAGCGTAATCGTGGCTTCCTGGCTCGTGATGTTGACAGTAAATCCGCTAGAGTCAGCATTAGCGCCAACGAGCTGCAAGCCGCTGAAGCTGGCTGCACCGACATCAAATTCTGCTA
Source organism: cf. Phormidesmis sp. LEGE 11477 (assembly GCF_015207105.1). Taxonomy (GTDB): domain Bacteria; phylum Cyanobacteriota; class Cyanobacteriia; order Phormidesmidales; family Phormidesmidaceae; genus Phormidesmis. Next base: position 7,974 of record NZ_JADEXO010000093.1, on the reverse strand, counting down.
GAGAGGCTTGGATGTCACTATCGACGGTAACTGCAACACCACCCTCTGGAGGAGCCTCGCTAAGAGTGAACGTCAGCGTTGTGGTCGTTTCGCCTTCTATACCATCGTCTTCGACTAGATCAGTCGGCTCGGCGCTAAGGCCGACAACAAGAGGGTCAGGCGCGCCGCCTACGGTGACGGTAACGGTACCGGTATCTTCGCCACCGTTGCCATCGCTAACGGTATAGGTAAAGGAATCATCGCCAGTAAAGTCAGCGTCGGGTGTGTAGGTGAAGGAGCCATCGTCATTGAGCGAAACGCTACCGTTGCTAGGCTCAGCGTCAATAGCGGCGCTGAGGTCATCGCCATCAGCATCGGTATCGCCGTCAAGTACACCGTTAGCAGCGTTGACCGTCAGTTCAGTACCAAAGTCCGTGCTGTAGCTGTCATCATCGGCTACGGGCGCAGCGTTAGCCGGATCGCCGACATTGACTGTAACTGTGGCTGTATCGCTGCCGCCATTGCCGTCACTGATGGTGTAGTCAAAGGAGTCATCCCCGCTAAAGCCATCATTAGGCGTATAGGAAAAGGAACCATCGTCATTGAGCGAAACGCTACCGTTGCTGGGCTCAGCGTCAATAGTCACGCTGAGGTCATCGCCATCGGCATCGGCATCGTTGGCGAGAACGCCCGCTGCTGCATCAATAGTCAGCTCAGTACCAAAGTCTGTGCTGTAGCTATCATCATCGGCTACGGGCGCAGCATTTACAGCGTTGGTATCTCTAAGAGTGAGGGTAACCTCACCCGCGCCTGATGCGATGGTGTAGGTATCGCTGGGCGCAATACTAAAGGTGGTTTGTTCTTCACCGATGTCGTCATTGCGTAGAGGGCTGTCAGGATCGGTGGTAGCACCATCTTCGGTTCGATCTTGATCGTCGAAGACAGGCAGCGTAATAGTGGCTTCTTGAGACGTGATTGCGAAGGTAAACCCGCTGTTGTCAGGAAACCCTTGGACTAGCTGACCACCCGTCGAAGAAGCCTGCGGTGGCGGAGGGAAGATATCAAAGTCTCCTAAAGCAAAAGGCTTGCCAGTGCCAATATCAACTAGCAAAGCACCGTCAGCCGGGGGTTCGCTTAGAGTAACGGTGAGGGTAACTTCTGTGCCTTCGTCTTCGACTAGCGTGTCAATATCTGCGCTGATGCTTACTTCTGGCAATGTGGGAGTCGTTGTGGGTACTTCGCTCCGAGTATCGTAAATAGTGACTTCGGCAGTATCATTACCAACCGTTCCACCCGAAACTGGCGTAATCCTCCAGACGTAAGGATCTGGACTGTCGTCCTGAAAATCGTTGAATACAGGCACATCGATAGTTGCCTGTTGCTCAACGATGGTGACTTCAAAAGCAGAGAAGTCTAAGTTAGGAGAGACATCTACTGGTGTCTCAGCTAGCCCGGTAAAGCCTAGAGTAAACAGGTTCCATTGGTTGATAGCCTGAGGATTGTTGCTGCCGTCCGGGTTGATTGCCTCAAAACGAACTACGGTACCGCCTTCGGGAGGGGGTTCGCTCAGATCGAAGATAAAGCTGAAGGGCGTGCCTTCGCTTTCGACTAGGGTATCGGTGCTAAGGCTAAAGTCAACGACGGGCTCGAAGCTGCCAGCGTAGGTAGCCTGTAGCTGGCTAGAAAATATAATTGGAGTTTGAACGCTGCCTAGCTGAGTTTCTAGCGTCCAGTTGGCGTGATCGCTCACTCGACCCACTCGCTCTGTCGAAGCTGCAATATTAGCGCCTGTTAGCTGCTGAAGCTGCCGCAAAAACAGGTAGCCGATGGCTCCTTTAGCAACTTGACAACCGTAGAGCAAAATATCTTTGCCCTTTAGTGCAGTTGCCCAGGCTGCTAGAGCGCTCTCATGCTGATCGAGCGTTTTCAGACTGAGGGCTGCGTTACCTAGGCGAAGGCTGCCGGGCGTACCATGAGAGACAACATGAAGACTAGAAAAGCTGGCTTGTTCTAGCGCTGCGGTAATTTGCGTGATCGCATCGCTTTCTTCAGAAAGCAACAACACATCGAACTCCCCAGCTTGAGCGTCAGCGGCGAGTGCAGACACATCATAGACACCTGCATCGATAACAACAAGGGGCTTATTGGCAGCGCTCGATAACGTAACGTTTCGGTCGCCAACTATTTGATCTGGCTTCAACAAAATAGCAGTCATGAATTATTGTCCTTAAATTTCTTCTAGAGGTGGAAGCCACTCCCGTGAAGTCTTCCTTAGCAGTGCATTTGCACAAATAACTTTTCGCACCCAATCAAACTTTCTCAATCAAACTTCCTATGGAGGTCTAGCGTTCGAGACCTCTACCAAATCCAACAGAAAAGAATACATCACTTAAAACGAACAAGGCTCAAAACTAATCGAAGAGACATTCACAGACAAATCTGATAAACCCGTCTTACTCAGCGTTATCGTACTCAGCCAGGATAGATTCAAAACGTCTTTGCCTATGAGCCGAGCCTCATAAGCCGAGCTTCACAACTTGAGAGATATTGAAACGCTCAGTGTTAGCCGCTGGCGTGGGTAAAGTCAGAAGCATTGATAGTTCCCTAAGTGGTTTATATTGGAATGAGCACTGAACAGATGACATTTAGTGGCTAGAATCGTAGCGGGAACCCAAAAAATTGCGTGCAGAACCGCTGGAAACCGATTTAAAGACGCAGATATACCTTCTGAATCTTTGCTTGTCTCAACTATGCCTTCCTTAACTAGCCCTTCCTAGCTAATGGGGTTAAGTCTCAATTACTGCTGTCGGTAGTTTAGCATCATAGTCTGATACGTATCGAGAATGTTTTATGAAGCCATGATAAAGCCGCAGGCTAAAACGATCGGCGTCTACAGGCGTATAGATGTCCGTGTTTGACCTACAGTGCTTTTGTTTTCAGGCTTCTCAAGTGATGCACAAATCAAGCTGTAGAGATTTGCAATGTTTGCAAGTCTGCGTTTAGAGAACGTTCTTTACTGTATATCCTGATACATTTTCTAAGCATATGCTTCAAGGCGGTAGCTGCTTTAGAGATATATAAAAAGAGCACATGACAAAGACGAAACTTCGAGCAGTCAACCGCATTAGCCACGATCTGAAGCAGAAGCGGCAGTTGTCCACATAAGCATTAGTGTCTGTGCCTACTCAAAAGTAGTACGCCTCAGCCAAGCTAGCACTTGCAATAGATTCCGAAGCACTGTTGATAGATACATAGAGGTGATCGCCATAGAAAGTATCCGCAGTCCTAATAGTTGTTGTCTGCTAACCTCTTATAGCGTTTGCTACTTAGCTCTGCACAGGCACGATAGGTAAAACCGTCGATGCCTATAGAGTCAAGGTGCATAGCCTTTCGTGGTGTAGCAAGCAAAGTGCGGAAAGCTATAGACAAAAAGGTCTAAATAATCGCTAACGCTTCCTCTGGATTCGAAACATCGGGTACAGCTTCAAAGCTGCTCTCAGTCAGTGCCGAAGCTTGCACATTGTTCAAGATAGCCAGCGTTTCACTGCTACTCGCCACGCCCAGCAGCGTGTTTGCGCCGTCTTGTGTCAGCGTCAGATCAGCAAACAACAGCTCACCTTCAACTAGACCGATCCGGTCAATACCGACTTCAAAGTCGAGGATGGTATCGGTGCCGTCACCACTGCCGAAGACGAACAGATCGCTGCCGCTACCGTCAGAGAAGTTATCGCCAACAAGCGTGTCGTTGCCAGTGACACCCATGATGATGTCGTCGCCGTCGTCGCCCCAGATAAAGTCATCGCCAGCGTCACCGCTAAGGATGTCGTTGCCAGCCTTGCCGCCGATGCGATCATCGCCAGAGCCACCAAAGATGATGTCATCGCCGCCCATCACGTTATCTTGAGGCTTGCGATTGTTGAGATCGCCGCGCAGCACGTCCATGCCCTCGCCGCCCATGATGATGTCGTTGCCAAGGCCGCCTGCAATCAGATCATTGCCGCGATCGCCATCCAACATATCATCATCCCCATCGCTGCCCAGGATGGTCTCGTCCTCACCCGCATCGCCGACAGTCAGATTCGCCTCTAGGGTATATTCACCAGGGCTGATGCCGAAATTCTCAAAGGCCCGACCGCTGCCGCTACCCTGCACGTTAGGGTCATAGTCCCGGTTGCTAAGCATGGCAACACCTGCATAGTAGGTGCCATCTTCTGCTGCCGTAAACTCCACGTAGGCATCGCGACCCGATTCAAACAGCTCGCCTGGAGCAGGCGCTTCGGTATTGAGCAACAGCTCTTCGCCCGCCGCGTTGAACACTCGAATTTCAGTATCTACCGCTTGAGTATCTTCAAAGTCTTCTAGCTCAAACGGAATCGAATCGATATCAAGCGTGACCGTATCACCTGCCTTCATAGTAAAGGCGTACATATCCACATCTTCTGTAGGATCGATAAAGTTGCGCGTTCTACGAGTAGAGTCAATTTCAGCCTGAATCAGGAAGCTAGTATCGTCGGCACTAAGTCCGGTCTCTGTCGCATCCGCAATAGTGTCGTTAAACTCCACTTCAAACGGAATAGCTGGATCTTCACCACCGCCATTGCCGTCACCTGGATCGATTACAACAGAATCAGGATTATCCGCAATAGTGAGCGTGATAGCGTTAGCTTCGGGCGCAACTGCGTACCCTACGCCGGGCTGCACCGTAAAGGTCAGCTCATCAATTCCTTCTAGCGCATCCTCTGCCGGAATCTGCGGATTGGTGGTCTCGTCAAAGGCAGCTAGCGTGATTGTTGCAGTTTGCTCCGTCATCGTGAAGAAGAAGCCGCTGGCTCGGAAGTTAGGAGACGGGAAGTTGCCACCTTCAATCACAGCGTTGAAAACGTCGAACTCGCCTAATGCTGCCCGCACGCCGCTGTCAACGTTGATCGTCACACCCTCAGCCGGTGGCGGAGAATCTAGCGTCAGGGTGAGGGTAGTGGTGTTGCCTTCAGACTCGATCAGCGCCGTCTCACTGGCAGAAATACTTACCGTCGGCACCGTTGGCAGCGCTGGCACGTCCTCTAACGTGTCGTATACAGTCGTGGAGAACTCCCCTTCTCTAACCGTATAGCCAGCCGATGGCGCTAGCGTAAAGGAGACAGTTTCCTCACCATCGGTGGGCGCTTCTTCAGGATCGGCAAGGTTGAGATTGAGAAAGCCGCTGTTGGCAGTGAGATTGATTCTTACGCCAACTGCCTCGCCCGCACCGTTGAAGATAGCGCCTAGCACTTCTACACCGTCTGAGCTAAAAGGCGCACCGGTACTAAACACGCTAGAGAGATCGATACTGCTCGTGAGATAAGCTTCCACCCCACCTTCAGGAATAGCCCCTTCAACATCTAGACCAAAGGTCAAAATCGAAGCGGTTCTGCGCTCTGGCGTGAACTGAACTAGTGCATTAGCAATCAGGTTATCGTCAGCGTCGTAAGTGGCAGGCGTTGCTGAGATAGAAACGGTTGGTCCTTCCCCCGTACTCGCGGGAACCTCTGTCTCGCTGGCCACAAAGTCCTGATTAAGAGACATATTGATGGTGTATTCACCAAAGCTGCGGCCAGCACCGCTGCCTGCCTCGTTCGGGTCATAGGGATCGTTCTCTAGATTGCCGTCGTCATCGACAAAGAAGTCAAAAGCACCGTTGCCAAAGCTGCTAACGCCTACGTAGTAAGAGCCAACCGTCTCAGCGGTGAACTCGATATAGGAGTCGCGGCGACCAGGGGCAAACAGCTCATCCGGGGCAAAGTCATCGTCGCTTTGCGCTACCTGATTGCCGCTAGCGTCAAATACGCGCAGCACCGTATCGGGGCTATCGTCTGAAATCGCCTGGGCGTCGGTATCTACTCGAAATACATCACCCGCCGCTAGCTCTACCGAATACATATCCACATCTTCGGTGCGATCTACTGCTGGATCGCGCTGCTGCTCTAGCGCGCCGCTAACAGTTACCAGATGATTGTCTGCCGTTAGGCCAGTCGCCACAGCCGTAGCAATGGTGTCGTTGCTTTCAGTGTCGCTCGGCGGCGCTGAAATCGGCGTATCGCCAATGGTAAACTCGCCGCCATTGTCTGCTGGAGAAACCGAATAGCCAGTCCCTGGCTGTAGGGTAAAGGTCGCGGTTTCAATCCCTTCTGCTTCACCGTCATCGGCAACGGGTAGCTCAATCACAGCGCTTTGCTCTGTAATCGTGAAATCGAAGCCAGTGTCGGTTACAGCAGCGATCGCACCGCCAGTCACTACAATCTGGCTCAGGTCAAACTCACCCAGATTAGGCGCTTCAACAGATACCGTAATCCCCTCTGCTGGGGGCGCAGTGCTGAGTGTAAACTCATGAACAGAAACCGTTCCTTCCGATTCAACAAGAACAGCAGGAGAAGTCTCCAATCTGACCAATGGAACAGAATCAGCCGCGTCAGCGATGGTGTAGCTGATCTCGCTAGCGCCAGCATCAATGGCATATCCGGGGCCTTCTACGATAGAGAAAGTAAAGCTTTCAATGCCTTCTACTGCGTCTTCCGGCTCAATTTGAGGATTGGTGGTTTCATCAAACACATCTAGCTTAATGCTAGCCCCATCTTCAAATACCTTGAAGTAGAAGCCGCTGCTAAGAAAGTTAGAAGCAGGAAAGACGCCGCCGTTCACTTCCGCTGCGAAGATGTTGAACTCTCCTACTGCTGCACGCACGCCGCTATTGACATATACCAACACGCCATCATCGGGAATGTCACCGTCTACATTAAACGTCAGCGTTAGCGAGTCACCGTTTGCTTCAACTAACTCAGTGTTGTCGACGCTAAGGCCCACTGTAGGTGTGGAAGTCGGGGCAGGCACATCAGCTAGCGAGTCATAGAAAGTAATAGTAGATGCTTGAGCATCGCCATTAATGCTGTAGTCTGCGCCCTCAGCCAGAGAGAAGGTCAGCATTTCAGGGCCGTCGGTTTCGGCTTCTTCGGTTTCAGCAACTGAGAAGGAAAACAGCGCGTTAGGGCCAGTTACCAGCAGCTTGATACCAGCAGGCACACCATCATCATCATAGACAGCGTCAATGACTTCACCGCCAAGACTAAAGGGCTGACGACCCAGGCGAGAAAAGTACTCACTAAAATCGCTGTCACTATTAACAACAACTTCTAGTCCTTCGGCAGGAATGTCGCCCTCTACATCAAGGACGAGAGAAACAACGCTGGCTCCAGGCTGCTCGCCTAGAAATTTAACCAGGTCTGAAGCGAGAATGCGATCGCGATTTTCATCACGAGTACCGTCAAAAGTGCCGGTGATGGTGTTTAACGAAATAACAGGAGTAACCATAAGTTTAGATAGGGGGTGTGAATGGTTGTGTGAAAGTACTCGACGCGGGAAAACGCCAGTAGCCGAACGGCAACGGCACGCTCCTTTGAGCGCGCTTCAACCGCTGACCAAGACGCCGATGAGCAACAGTCTCATCGACTATCAAAATGTTTGAGCGAAAAGCAACAGCTTGATAAGCGAATTACTTTCTTAATTCTTAAATAGCTAAGCTACTGCTGTCCTCGTCTCCTTTGAAGAAATAGTTTTGCTCCTGCCTAAGAGCGCTTTGTAAGCTGTCCACGAAAGCTGTGCCTTGATGCCTGCTAGGCAGCAAATCAATAGACAATAGCTCAACGGCAGTTTCACACAATGAAAGCTCCATGCGTTAAACCTGTAGTGCCAAATTCGCTCTATTGAACGCTTGCTATCGAACGCTTGCTATCGAACGCTTGCTATTGAAAACGATAGTCAACTAGTCGGTACGTAAGATAGTACCATAGACAGTCTCATTTCTAAGAAAGAATCTAAGCGAAACTTATCACAATCTCCTGAAGGGGTGACACAGCCTACGTAAACTGTACACGGTAAGGGAATAGCGGTGTGTAGGTAAAAAAAGATAGGCTAGTTTTACGAACCAAAGCCTATCGAATAAATATGATACCTTCAGTTTACCAA
>NZ_JADEXO010000092.1 GCF_015207105.1 cf. Phormidesmis sp. LEGE 11477 | reverse complement strand
CCCCAAAGCCCACCCCAAAACCTACCATCGCTATCTCGCATCTAGGCTGCGAGAAGAACAGAGTCGATAGCGAACATATGCTAGGACTTCTAGCTAAGGCAGGCTACGGCATCGGTGCGAACGAAGAAAGCGCCGATTACGTCATTGTCAATACCTGTAGCTTCATTCAGGCAGCCCGTGAGGAATCCGTTCGCACACTTGTAGAGCTAGCCGAGGCAGATAAGAAAATAGTCATTACTGGCTGTCTGGCCCAGCATTTTCAAGACGAGCTATTAGACGAAATTCCAGAAGCTGTCGCCCTAGTTGGGACTGGGGATTATCACAAGATTGTCAATGTGATCGAGCAGGCTGAAGCAGGCGAACGGGTCAAGCTAGTTTCAGCTGAACCTACCTACATTGCTGATGAAACGGTGCCGCGCTATCGGACCACGTCTGAGGGCGTTGCCTACGTGCGAATTGCTGAAGGCTGCGACTACAAGTGCGCTTTTTGTATCATTCCTCACTTGCGTGGTAAGCAGCGATCGCGCTCCATCGAATCTATTGTTGCCGAGGCCCATCAGCTAGCTGCTCAAGGCGTTCAAGAGCTGGTCCTAATCTCACAGATCACCACCAACTACGGCGTCGATCTTTACGGCAAGCCCAAACTCGCTGAGCTAATTCGCGCTCTAGGCAAAGTTGACGTGCCCTGGGTGCGGATGCACTACGCCTACCCCACTGGCCTCACACCCGCCGTCATCAGCGCTATTCAAGACACCCCTAATTTTCTCCCCTATCTCGATCTTCCCCTGCAGCACTCGCATCCCCAAATGCTGCGGGCGATGAACCGTCCATGGCAGGGGCAGGTCAACGACCAAATCATCGAAAACCTTAAAGCGGCCCTGCCTGAAGCCGTTCTTCGCACGACCTTCATCGTTGGTTTTCCTGGCGAGACAGAAGCGCAGTTTAACCATCTAAAAGCCTTTGTTGAGCGGCATCAGTTTGATCATGTGGGTGTTTTCACCTTCTCAGCAGAAGCAGGCACCGCCGCCTACGACTTGCCAAACAAAATCGAACAGTCCGTTATGGACGAGCGCCGCGAAGCCATCATGCTAGCTCAGCAGGAAATCTCCTTCCGGCGAAATCAAGCGCAGATCGGCACCACTGTGCCAGTGCTGATCGAGCAAGAAAACCCATCTACTGGAGAGCTGATTGGGCGCAGCGCCAGGTTTGCCCCTGATGTCGATGGCCTTGTCTACGTTAAAGGCGACGCTGCCAACGGGGCCACTATGGGCCAAATGTCTTCTGTTTTGATCGAAGCTGCCGATAGCTACGACCTATTCGGATCGCTCGCCGTTTCTAGCGCCTGAGCTTATTCTCTCCTGACTCTAGTATCTGTCTCTACAAAACGCCTTCGTCACTGCCCCCAGTATCTTTTCCTACACCCGACTACCGTGATGACCTCTTCCTTTGCTGATCTAGGACTATCCTCTAATTGCGTTGAACACCTGACGCAATTAGGTTTTACTGAACCGACAGCGATTCAGGTGCAAGCCATTCCTCAGCTACTCTCCGGGCACGATGTCGTCGGACTAGCCCAGACAGGTACTGGTAAAACAGCCGCATTTTCTCTGCCGATGCTAGAGCAGGTCAACGCCGCTAATCGCTATGTGCAGGCGCTGGTGCTGACGCCGACCCGTGAGCTAGCCATGCAGGTCAGCCAAGCGATGGAAGAGTTCAATACGGACAAACGACTATACGTCACCTCTGTGTATGGAGGCCAGTCAATTGACCGACAGCTCCAAAGGCTCAAGCGCGGATCGCAAATTGTGGTGGGAACCCCTGGACGGGTAATCGATCTAATTGAGCGGGGTGGGCTCATCCTCGATCGGCTCAGCATTATGGTGCTAGACGAAGCCGACGAAATGTTGAACATGGGCTTCATTCAAGACGTAGAAACGATCTTGTCGCACACGCCGGACGAGCGGCAGACGGCTTTCTTTTCCGCCACGATGGAGCCCGCTATTCAAAAGCTTTCTACCCGCTTTCTAAAGTCTCCCGTAACGGTGAGCGTGGAGGCTAAGACCTCTTCTACCGCCCGCATCAAGCAGATTGCTTATACAGTGCCGCCTGGCTGGAGCAAGCCCAGGGCGCTGATGCCAATTCTAGAAATGGAAGATCCCGAGTCGGCTATTATCTTTGTTCGCACTCGTCGCACCGCCGCCGAACTGACTCGCCAGCTACAGGCTGCTGGTCATAGCGCCGATGAGTATCACGGCGATCTTACCCAGTCGCAAAGAGAAAGGCTGTTGCAAAGATTCAAGCAGCGTCAAGTTCGCTGGGTAGTCGCGACTGACATTGCCGCGCGCGGAATTCACGTTGACGATCTTAGCCACGTGATCAACTACGAGCTGCCAGACAATCTTGATAGCTATGTTCACCGGATTGGTAGAACCGGTCGCGCTGGGAAAGAAGGCCGTGCGGTTTCTATCGTGATGACCCTAGAAAAGTACAAACTCAGTCGCATCGAAAAACGCTTCAAGAAGTCGGTTGAATACTGCAAAATTCCAACCCAAGCTCAGATTGCCGCTCGCCATCTAGAAAAGCTACAGGCCCGTGTGCGAGAAGCAGTGACCAGCGAGCGCGTGGCCTCTTTCTTGCCCATCGTCTCTCAGCTTAGCGAAGAGTACGACATCCGCACAATCGCCGCAGCGGCGCTACAGATGGCATACGATCAAGCTCGGCCTGCTCATTTGAGAAAGGAAGACCACTCCGATAGAAAGCCAACGCCAAAGCCAAAGCTGCTACCTTCGAAGATGCGATCGCAAGCAGATGACGTTAAGCCAGCGACGATTGAAGAAGGGGTCAGAAACTGACCTGTAAGTTCATTTCACTGCTTGACAGTTTGCAAAGCTATGTGTAGTGACTCATACAGCTTTTTACGCTGGGTAGCCTAATATAAGGAACAATCGCAGGTTCTGATTTTGGGTGGAGCGGTGAAAAATGCTGGTGATGCTGATAGAAGATCGAATGGTTCAGCCAAAAACTGTCTGTCAAAGCTGCCCAATGGCAAGCCAAAGCGGACTGCCTAGATGGAATCGGGGGCGCTTACGGTGCGGACATCTAATTGAGCAGTCTTTGAGAGAAGACCCGCCACAGTATGAATGCACAATGGGGTTCCGGGTAGCTGAGCTTTCTGAATAAGCGCTTTGACTATAGGCGCTTTGACTAGTTAAGTTTTCCGAACCAAAAGAGCACTCTGACCCAAAGAGCGCTTCGATCCGAATACGTTATTATAGGCGAAAGTACAGAGCTACTCAACGAATGCTCTGCCCATTATTTCTGATAGGAGTTTGTTTATGAATGGTTCTGCGCCTGCAAAAGATAGAGCTTTTTCGGCGTTAGCTTATGTCATGCCGTTGGCGTCAGTGTTGCAAGCAGGCAGCTATTTCTTACCTTTTCTAAGACAGCAAGCGCCGCCGATCTATGCACTACTCCAGCTAATACTGCTGCCAATAAGTCCATTGCTTGCAATTGAAAACAGCATTCTAGGACTGGGTGTCTTTATTTTGCTGTTTGCTTTTGTAGTGCGTAATCCAGAGATTAGTCGGTTTATTCGCTTCAATGTGCTTCAGGCGATCATGGTGAGCTTTGTTATCTCCATTCTGGTCTTTTGCATCAGCACTTTAGGAATTTCTGGGCTCTTTATCGGAGAGACCCTGCTAAATGTTCTATTCTTGGGCGGGTTCGCTATTGTAGTGTATTCGGTAGCTCAGTCTGTACTAGGGCAATACGCCGAGATTCCTACCATTTCAGAAGCTATCAACATGCAGTTGCCCTAGCTTCACTTCGCTCAGCTACTTGGGCTTCTTCGCTTAGCTACTGCTAGATCTTTAGTAATAAATCTATTCAGCTAGAATATGCGGTTACTTCTACCCCTATGCCACGCTGGTGGTTGAGCGGAGTCGAAACCACGTTACTGAAGCGCCATCTCTTTTGAGACGGGCGCTTCGCTTTTTTCTTTTGCCTGGACGGTATTCTCTAAAGAGCCGATACCCTCGATTTCTATACGAATGCGATCGCCCATACCGATCGGCCCAACCCCTGCAGGCGTCCCTGTCAGCACAACATCGCCTGGTAGTAATGTCATTGCCTGACTGATGTAGGCGACTAAATGCTCCGGTGAAAAAATCATGTCGGCAATCGTAGCGGACTGCTTGGGCGACTGAGCATCGTTCACAAAGGTTTGTAAGCGAGCGCCTGCTGGAATTTCTCTCACAATCCACGGACCCAAAGGGCAAAATGAGTCGAATCCCTTAGCTCTGGTCCACTGGCCATCTCGCTTTTGCAAATCGCGAGCAGTGACATCATTGGCGATGGTATATCCCCAGATCTTGCTGCGCGCCTCTGTAGGTTGGCAATCTTTAGCGCGATCGCCAATCACCACCGCTAGCTCGCCTTCATAGTCCACCCGATCTGACTGAGAAGGATAATAAATTGCCTCGCCTGCCGCAGTCACAGCCGTCGATGGCTTCATGAACAGCAATGGCTCTTTAGGAACATCGTTGCCCAGTTCTGCCGCGTGCCGAGCGTAGTTTCTTCCGACCGCAATTATCTTAGAAGGCGCACAGGGAGCTAGTAGCGTGTAGTCCTCAATAGCCAGCTCCTGCTCTGTAATATTGCCATCTCGCCAAGGCGGAGCATCGAGTATCTTGACACCGCGATCAGCTTGAAGCAAACCATAGTGTAGCTGACCTGATGACGATTGAACTCGAACGTAGCGATGAGCCATATGTTTTTATCGGGTCAGTTGTTGGTATGATTGTAAACCCTTGCTTTTGTCTGCGCTATAGCGAGACGCTAACGCCCTGATGCTTGTCATCAGCGTAGAAGCCTAAGCAGCGCGAAACAAAGGCCACGATGACCACAAGGACCTTCACTTTAGAATTATGAGCACGCTTTACGAAACCATGTATATTCTACGGCCCGATATCGGGGATGAAGCCGTAGACGAAGCCATTAGTCGCTATCAAGACCTGCTCAAAGAAGGCGGGGCCGAAGACATTGAAACGCAGCATCGAGGCAAACGCCGCCTAGCCTACGAAATCAACCGCCACCGTGAGGGCATCTACATCCAGATGAACTACGAAGCACCCGGCACCGTTATCGCCCCCATGGAGCGAGCGATGCGTCTGAGTGAAGATGTGATCAGATATCTGACAATTGTCTTTGAAGAGCCTGTAGAGGGCAGTGACGGCGATGGTGAATTGACAGAATCTACAGAGTCTGCTGCGCCTTTAGGTTCATAGTCTGGGTTCACAGTCTTGAGCTCACATCAGACTCGATAGAAACACTTAAATCATCAAAACGGTCCCTTCGATCGGCAACTGCCAATTGAGGGGACTTTTGTTTGAGCTTTTGTTGGAGTGTTGTTTGACAGGTAGCCTCACAGGTTATCTGCGGCGTTTTTTTGGGTGTTATATATCAAGAAGAATCGATAGTTCACCAGTTAGGAAGGTTGACCCGTGACCCAAACATCTAGCCCGAGCGGTTTGAGCATTCCGTCAGAGGTAGTTCGGCTCAAAGAAGAGTTGGAGATGCGAGATCAGCTAGTGCAACAGCTTTCGCAGGAACTATTTCGACTGGTGAAAGGAAATCAAGATTTTTTGCCAACACCAGAAGTCTCTGAGCAGCATCAGCAGGAGGTGCGATCGCTGCGTGAGCAAATGCACAAATTAGAAGAACAGGTGATCTTCTATCAAACTCAAATCGAAGAGCGCGACGCCCAAACTCAGCATCTGCATCAAACCAATCAAGAGCTAACCGATCGAACGCGAATGCTAGAGCAGGTCGTACAAGAGCTGCCGAGAATCTACAAAGAAAAATTCGCCGAGCGGATGAGCGCGGTCAAGGATCGAGTGGCCAAGATTCAGCAGGAAAATCGTGAGCTACAGGCTGAACTACAGAGCACGACCTATCGTCTGGCAATGCGTAGCCGCCGGGGGACTAGCAATCTAGATTTACCCACATTTCCTAGTGAAATGTTGGGGAAAAATTCGATGGCTAGCTTTGCAAAAGCCACAGGTGTTGAATAGAAAGGTTAAGCTTTGGGGGTTGCAGACTGTAGGAGCGTTCCTTTAAGAATTACTGATAGCAATCAGGTCTATTGGTAGATCAATCACTATCAAAACCGACCAATAGATACAGTCCGATAGATTTCGATAGATATAGATATCGTGCGCGCGCATGCAGCAGCTAACCTTTTCCAAACCAAAACACCTTTGATGGCCGAATTAATTTCATTAGACCTGGTACAAGATATTGCGCGTGAGTATGGGTACTGGGCAGTGTTCTGCGGGATCTTGTTAGAGAATATGGGTATTCCACTGCCAGGAGAGACCATTACGCTAGTCGGTGGGTTCCTAGCAGGCAGTCATGAACTCAACGTGTGGTACGTCATGGGGGCGGCAACTGCAGGGGCGATTATTGGCGATAGCGGTGGGTATCTACTGGGCTATTACGGTGGCTGGCCGCTTTTAGTAAAGGTAAGTCGCTGGGTTCGGGTGCCAGAATCGACGTTGGAAGAGGTACGCGATCACTTCAGTCAAAATGCGGGCAAGGCCGTCTTGTTCGGTCGATTCGTCGCTCTACTACGAGTGTTTGCTGGGCCGCTAGCAGGCATTAGCCGCATGCCCTACCCCAAATTCCTACTTTGCAACGCCGTTGGCGCAGCTACGTGGGCAGCGGCGATGGTTAGCCTGTCCTACTTCTTTGGGCAGCTAGTCCCTCTACCAGTCATCATGAAATGGGTAGGGCAGTTTACCGGAGCTGCCCTATGTATCGTTGTTGGCTGGGTCATCACCACTTGGTGGCTAGAATCACGTCGAACAACTTCTGAACATCTGTAGCTGACGTTGAGCGGCTGTCGTTTACTGCCTTCAGCGTGCAGCTAAAGCGTATGGCTGCAAGAGGATTACGCCCTTAAGGCTCGACGACATACTCCGACTCTACAGGCTCTACCACGCCTTCTCTTACGAGCGCCTGATAAATTAGGGCAGAGAGTTCAGCGCGAGTGGTCGGCTCAGCCGGATTAAGCTGCGAAGCATCAGGATAGTTAACAACTAGGCTACCGGCAGTTGCTGCGGCTATCTTGTCATTGGCCCACTGAGGAATAGCACTAGCATCGGTATAGCGAGAGAGCGTAGCCTGAATATTTTGAGGGCTCTCGATACCCAGTCCGGTCACTAGGGTTGTTAGCGCCTGAGCCCGAGTCACTGGCAAATTAGGTTTGAATGTGTCGTCTGGGAAACCAGTCATAAAGCCGCCTCTAACGACTTCTCCGATCGACTCTCTCGCCCAATACTCGGATTCTACATCAGAAAATTCGAGTGACGCCTTATCAGCAGTCAGATCGAAAGTACGAGAAACAATATTGGCAGTTTGGGCACGAGTCACTGGCTGATCGGGCCTGAATGTGCCGTCGTCATACCCAGAAATCAGTCCTCGGCTGCTGAGAGCATCAATATAGGGTTCTGCCCAGTAGCCGTCTGGAACATCAGCGAAGGCGATCGCCTCTTGGGGCTCAGCGCTAGCAGCCTCTGAAGCGGCTACGGGTCGTTCTACCTCTTCTACCTCTTCAGCAGCTACACTATCAGGCGCAGCTACCGTACCAGCCGCAGCGCCAACGGCCCCAGCCCTGGCCACGTCTGCTAGCGGGCTTGATTGCTGCTGTGCTAGCAAGCGTTCTCTTCTAATAGCAGCTCTAGCGGCCAATTCTTCTTGAGCTGACATATCGCTAAAGTCAACATCATCAGTCAATGTGTCAGGGGCGATATCCGCATCAGTTCCCCGCCCGATGATCCCAGGTTCTATCAACTCATCATCCTCTACGTCAGGCGCGATCACTACTGGAGCAATCGGTAGATCTGAATCACTAAAGATCGATAGGTTGCCACGAGTAAGGCCCCATACCAAGACACCTCCTAGAGAGAGGAAAGCGACAAATAAAGCCACCATTTCGTCAAATCCTATTGGACTGTTTGCGCCCGTGTTGGGGGGTGTAGGCACAGATGTAGGGACAGGTTCTTCAGGGCGACGAGGGTCGTTGGGTGGCTGAGGGGAGGATTGGGTCACAGAAATGCTCGCTTTTAATTACAGTTATGAAGATAGGCATAAAACTACTTGCTTTGATCTAATTTTTGGTCTTGGCAAAGAGATCAAACAGCAAGCGTATTGATTCACAAAAATAGAGCATTTCGGGCCAAAGATCAGCTTTCTTGTGAAATAGCCTTCATTATTATTTACCCATTGGTCGTTTATCTTCTACGGACACTATGACTAATCGGTTAGCCAACAGCAGCAGTCTCTATCTACGCAAGCATGCTGAAAATCCGGTGGACAGGTGGCCTTGGTGTGAGGAGGCGCTGACCACAGCGCAAAGAGAAAACAGGCCGATCTTTCTATCGATTGGCGGCTCTAGCTGTCACTGGTGTACGGTCATGGAGGGCGAAGCATTTTTTGATGAGGCGATCGCACTCGTCTGCCAAGGTCTCAAATGCCTGTCCGCAGCCACTAGTAAGGCTGTGCTAGATCAGCAGCTAGACGACTCTCAATTCTAGACACCAGCAGCAAAGCGAATCTTGAGATAATCGTCTTCCATCTTGGCACCAGATGGATTAAGAGCAGCTAGTGCCTGAGGCAAAACTAAATTACGGCGATGATTGCCGATCCGAATATTAAGCTCGTCAGCAGTTTTGCTCAGCTCTACCTGATCTTTAGGAATGCCAGGTAGATAAACTTCTAGGCTGTAGTTATTGTCTTCTTGAATCACTCTTAGCGTGGTCTCTTTGTAATAGACCTGCGCCGGATCTTCCTCACCATACAGAGTTTCTTTCAATCGATTCAGCGCTTCCATGCCACACATTTCTTCAGAATAAAGCGGCACTTCTTTTAC
Organism: cf. Phormidesmis sp. LEGE 11477; assembly: GCF_015207105.1. GTDB lineage: Bacteria > Cyanobacteriota > Cyanobacteriia > Phormidesmidales > Phormidesmidaceae > Phormidesmis. Next base: position 16,245 of record NZ_JADEXO010000092.1, on the reverse strand, counting down.
CGGCAGCGGATGAAAGTTGTCGTGAATTTGGCTTTTATACTTTGCCTGCTGATCTTTCCAACGCTGAAAGAACGGATCGCTAACGGTATCTGGAATGATGCGATTCGCAACCACCATATCCGTACCTACGTTGTACAGACTTAGGTAAGCGTGGGCTCTCAAGGATTCTTTGATCACCATCTTTTCTGGATTGGTCACTAGCCGCACAGAGGTAATCGTTGGATCGGCCAAGATCTTTTCTAGCGCTTCTAGTTGCTCGTAAAACTCATAGGGCGCATCCATCACCTCCTTAGTCGGCAAAGAAAATCCAGCCACAGGGCGGAATAAGGGCTCTACTAATGGTCGCAAGGCGGTAGACACCGCCTGAAATGGTTTGTAAAGCCGACGCATGTACCAGCCAGCGACTTCGGGCAGACTAAGCAGCCGAAGCGCAGTGCCGGTCGGCGCAGAATCGATAATTAGTACGTCAAATTCTTTCTCGTCATAGTGACGCTTCATCCGCACCAGGCTAAAAATTTCGTCCATGCCTGGCAAGATAGCCAGCTCTTCGGCTTCAATTCCTTCTAAGCCTCTAGCCTGCAACACCTGAGTGATGTAGCGTTTGACCGCGCCCCAGTTTCCCTCTAGCTCTCTAAGCGCGTCTAGCTCTGCGCCCCAGAGATTAGGCTGAATCTCTTTAGGGTCATGGCTCAGCTCAGTATCAAAGCTATCGGCCAAAGAGTGCGCCGGATCGGTGCTGAGTACCAAGGTTTTGTAGCCAACTTCCGCACAGCGTAGGCCAGTTGCCGCCGCGACGGAGGTTTTACCTACTCCCCCTTTTCCTGTCATCAAAAGTACGCGCATAGCAAACTGGCCTGTAATTAAGGAAATTAACGTTCCTTTACTCTAACGACTTTTACCCAGCGATAGCTAGCATCGGATCTACTTGCAGGACGGCTTCTTAGTCAGTAGGTTAGTTAGCGAACATTCAGGTACTGCAAAATACCAGCCGTAATACCGTCAGCAATTTCGTTGACGGCCTGCGGATTTCTAAAGCGAGCAGCATCTTCACGGCCAGTCACGAAACCCGTCTCCACCAAAACTGCTGGCATGGAGGTATTGACCAAGACATAAAAACGGGCTCGGCGAACACCGCGATCGCGCAAGTCAGTCCGCTGCAAAACATTGTTGTGAATCGTCTGCGCCAGGCGAAAACCAGAGGAATAATAGTAGGTTTCTAGACCGTTGACATCTGGGCGGCTCATGCTAATCGCATTGGAGTGAATGCTGACAAAGATATCGCCATCAGCGCGTTCAGCGATATTGACGCGGGGCTGAAGGTCTAGTTCTCGATCGTCTGAGCGGGTCATGACGGCGTTAATGCCTTTAGCTTGCAAAGAAGCCTGCATGCGCCTAGCTACCGTGATGTTGATGTCTTTTTCTCTGAGACCTCCAATGCCGACTGCACCGGGGTCGCGTCCCCCATGCCCAGGATCGATGACGACAGTGAGCTGGCCCTGTCTAGCACGCGGAATACTGGGCGAGGGGCGAGGGGTAGCGGGTGGAACACTCGCAACTGGCGCGGTTCCTTCGATGATGCGGGCGGGTAGCCGCGCGGCTGATAGACGCCGCTGCAGTTGTTCGGCGCGGTTGCGGTCTCTAAAACGACCCGCCTGGATGACTCTTTGGCCGTCAACCCGAGTGCGAAAGGCACCGGATTCGATTGCATTGACGCGATCGCGCGTATTCGAGCCCCGCTCAGGCACGACCACCTGATAAAACGTAGCAGTGCTAGGTGACGAGCTTGGTGGCACCGACGCCCGCTGCCCCTCAACAATTTGGCTGGTCAGTCCCTCACTTGAAAGCTGAGCTACGAGTTGATTGGCCCTAGCTCGATCCTGAAACAGACCTGCCTGAATCACCCGATCGCCGTTTACAGTCGTCATAAAGGCATCAGAGGCCACCTGCCGCACTCGCAGCCTCACCAGCGCCGAAGAGCTAGGCACAATCACTTGATAGACAGTATCAGAACCACCACCAGAGCCACTAGGCAACGCAGGCGGTCTACTCGTACCCGGCGCAGGCAAAGACCCGCCGCTTAAAACGGGCGGGCCTGAAGGTGAGGGTGTAGGCGCTGGCGTAGAGGGCGCAGGCGAGGTAGGCGCAGATGGGCGGGACGGCCCATTCGCACGCGCTTGGGCGATGACAGTATCGACATCTTGAGCGTTCGACAGATAGATATGACTTTGGTCTTGGCCGTTGAGGGTTCGACTGGCAAATTTCCAGCCAGGATCTAGCTCGATCTTGACAAAATCGTTAGCGACACCGTTGCTGCGGCCAATTTCTAGGACGGGTAGATCCCCCCCTCGACCAGGCAAAGCCCCTGGCAGCGCTACCAGGACTAGGCTGTCGCCACGGCGAGTAATTTGTAGACGATACTGGCGGCTAAGATCCTCATTGCCGATCCGAACAGAATAGCCATTGCTGTCAGAACTACGGCCACAGATACCGCTGAAGGTGAAATTCAGCAGCAGCGGATCAATTACGGTTGGGCTGCCAGACTCCTCTGCATAGCAATCCCGGCTATCATTGAGCTGCTCAATAATTAGCAGACGATAGAATCGACCATTCGAAACCGGTTCAGCAACAGCGACTGCGCGATCGGCGGCAATCGGCTGTTCCCCGTAGCTTTGGGCAAGTGCCCGAGTAGAGGCGATCGCACTTGCTCCCAAGAGGGTAGCCGTCAATGCGGTCAGTGTGGTGATGCGACGAATGATAGATTTCATATCTACGGCGGTTCAGCAGTGGAGCGAAGAAGAGCAGTTGCAAGTATTTAGCTATAAAAAATCATTGGGCTTTGTGAATCATCAGGCGTATGCCAGGCCACAGACGGCTCTAGCTAATTGGTACCCAAGGATGATATCCCAGCTACGATTTCAATAAATATTGTTCCTTAGTCATGAGGAACTATAGCAGGTGAGTTGAAGCTTCTATTAATAAGCCTGTAGCTGTATTAAAAAAAGGATCGGCAATGCCCCCATTGAGCGGGCTTTCTAAGCCAACAGGTTGTATTTATGTGACTACTTTTGATTTGTCACACCGTTTTTAAGACTTGTCATATACCGGCTTGACAACAAACTTTATTGGATGTTGCGTCGGTGTTTTTGCTAAAGGCCCTTTTGTCTCGCCTGTTTTGTTGGGTGTTTTATAAGTATTTGGAGCGATCCATCTAGGGCGATCGCGTCTGGGATTCATCAAATTCATCGGACCTTCTCAGCGCCTTTTCATTCAGTTAGATCAGCGCATCCCATAATCAAAATAATTATTCTTCACTTAATTCGTCCTAGTGCTACACGCTAGGCTCTTTAAAGATGATTATCCCCTGCACTCGCCGCCCGCTATTTTCTACTCTGGTGGTTAGCACATTAGCATTGACCATCAGTCTTTCTGCCTGCGCGCCTTCCACTACCGAATCGAGCCAGTCTGCATCGAGTCAATCTGCATCAAGCCAGTCTGCTCAGCCTGTCAGCTCAACGAGTTCAACAGCAGACACCGCCGAACCCAAGGTATACACCCAAGAAGGGATTGCTATCAAAGGCGCTGATCCGGTCGCCTATTTTACCGAATCAGCCTTTGTCGAGGGCAGCGCTGATTACACTCATGAGTGGCAGGGTGTGACTTGGCAATTTGCCAGCGCTGAAAACCGAGATCTCTTCGCCGACGATCCAGAAGCGTATGCTCCTGAATACGGTGGTTATTGCGCTTGGGCAGTCGGACAAAAGGCGCTAGTAGCCGTTGACCCAGCCGCCTGGGAGATTGTAGATGGCAAACTCTATCTCAATGCCAATCAAAAAGTCCAAACGCGCTGGGCAAAAGATATTCCTGGTAATATCGCTCTAGCCGATACTCACTGGCCTGAACTGTCCGCACAATAACATCAGTGCAGCAAATAGCTGTCAACAGGCGTATCGCCCCAAAAGATAACGAGAGTCGCTAGAATCTAAAGCCGACAGCAAAAGAGCGATCATCTCCTTGACTGTCAGAGAGACTGGTCAAGAATAAGAAGACTGTCAGAGAAACTGTTCGAGAATAAGAAAGCATTCACCCAAACGATGAAACTGAAAGATCAGCAGCCTGCATCCGTTCAATTACGAGTTCTTCGACTACCGATTCAGATAGTTGCAAGGAGGCTGTTTGTAGGGCTGAGCGTTTTTATTCTGGCGCTAACCACTAGCTCTTGTGCATCCATCGACAGCTCAGTGCTAGCTACGAAGAACCTGCCAGAAGCTGCGGTTTCTGGCGAAAGTGCGAATAGAGCAGACGATTTGACAACGGCTACATTTGCAGGCGGCTGCTTTTGGTGCATGGAGCAGCCCTTCGACAATATCCCTGGCGTAGCTTCTACAGTGTCTGGCTATACAGGCGGTCAGGTTGAAGATCCGACTTACGCTCAGGTATCTAGCGGCAATACAGGGCACGTAGAAGCAATGCAGGTAACCTACGCCCCTGACCAGGTGAGCTATTCCACCCTGCTAGAGACGTTCTGGCACAATATCGATCCGACAGACAATCGAGGTCAGTTTTGTGACAAGGGCACCCAGTACCGCTCTGCTATCTTCTACGAAACGCCTGAACAGCAGCAGGCTGCTAATGCAACTAAGCAGGACGTAGTCGAACAGCTAAACAATTCAGTCGCAACCGACATTCTACCGGCTACTACCTTCTACCCTGCCGAAGACTATCACCAAAACTACTACCAAACCCATCCTGTCCGGTACAAGGTGTATCGCTTTGGCTGTGGCCGAGACCAGCGACTAAGTGAAGTTTGGGGAGACGATGCCCCCGCGCACTAGTTTATCTTTTTTATCTTTGGCTACAACTCCTTAATCTCCTCAGCTCACTTTCTCTAGAGCCTCTGGTTTGTGAGCTGCTTCAGCGCCCGTGCTCTCGCTTTTGACTAAGTATTGAGGCTCTTCCTTCGAGGCTTTGGCAGTATGCCCCTCGATATCTGTCGGTTCTGTCAGCTTCTTCTGAACGGTGCCTGTTGTCTTGCCTTGTGAAGTGTTCCATTGGACGCGATCGCCTTTCTTAAACTGAGCCGCACCGCTTGAAGACGAACGACTCGAAGACGAACTGCTCGAGGATGAACCACTTGAAGACGAGCTATTCGAAGATGAACTACTCCCAGACGACGAACTGTCTGCCTTAGACAAGGTATCTGGGCGGTGGCCCGTTACTGTACCCGTGTTGTCGTTTTCAACGAGATAGCGCGGGTCATCTTTTGATGCAGAGATCTGGCTGTCATCAACGGTTTGATCTTCTGTGATGTGCTTTTGAATGGTGCCAGTAGACGTGCCTTGACCTGAAGACCACTGGACGCGATCGCCCTGGTGAAATTTTTGCTTGCCTGCCATGAGTAATCCTTAATGAAATGACTGTAGTCGTAAAAATACTGCAGTCCTCAAAATACAAAACGCCTTCAGAGTCTGGCTTCTACCTTGATTCCAGTCTTAGGGCCAAAAAAGTTATAGAAAATATACAAATAGACAGAGTGATTATCTTTCCTGCAAAAAGAAAATAGAGCCTAATCAAGAGCGCTCGTAGGCGCAGACACAGTCTGTAAAAAGTAAATTATCAAAACAAATTGATTTATAGTACATAAGAACTATTTAATTCATTATACGTTCGGGATAAATAAAACAGCCGAATAAAACAGTCGAATGAAGCAGCCGATTCTATTTCTTGCTAACTAAATGAACGGGGCGACTTATGAATACTCACCTGCAACCTGGTAAATTTGTCCGTCTAAAGGGCCAGCCGATCGATCTACCTGACTTTGTGCTAGAGCGCTATCTCGGCAGCTTTTGCTGGATCAGACAGCAGAGCTGGGGCAATCTCATCCACTGGAAAGTAGATGTCGCTAGCATCGAAGGGGCGCAGATGAGTTAGCCCAAAAATTGGGGGTTGAATGCACTAAAATCCTATAATTGAGATAGCACTTCAATCACAGGAAACCCATGACTGCACTTCAGGTCTCTGCTCGCGAATTGGTCAAGGCTGCTTACGAAAATCGCTACACGTGGGATAAAAGCTTTCCAGGGTATACCACCGATGTAGTTTTGAAGCTGGGTGACCAGACCTATGAAGGGAGTGCCAAGGTCAATTCGGACTTATCGGCTGAAGTATTTGATGTAGAAGATGACACTGCTAACAAAGTGATCAAAAATCAGCTTTGGGAGGTTGCTATCCACCGTGTTAGCCGTCCATTTGAAAAGACGCATGGTGATAATACCTTCAAAATTGAGGGTGAAGACGAGAACGGTGCGACTAAGATCGAAGTGGGCGGCAAGGCTGAAGGCGATGCCTACAAGGTGAAGAACAACGAATTTGTAATGGTACACCGACATATCCACGGCGTCGTGGTCACCATCAACACAGAGAGCTCGTACGACACGGGTAGTGGTTATCTTTCGCGCACTTACGATTCTGTCTACCACGATCCGAAGACTGGCGAGCAGAAGCAGGGCCGCAGTCAGTTTACCGATGAGTACACGCAGGTTGGCGACTACACCATTTTGGCAAAGCGCACCGTTGCCTCAGAAGACGGCCCTGATATGGAAGTTTCGTTTTCTAATATCAAACTGCTTTCCTAGCACATGGGCATTTTGAAGCGAGGGGACCGGAGCTGGCCGCTGTGGCCAGTTGTCCCAATCTATCCTTATGGCAAGAGGCGAACACTGCGCCGCGAAATTATCCGCGACCAGGTGTGGACGTTTGATCAAGTCCAGGGGATTTTCTACGTCGTTGTGCCGATTCGGATGACGGTGATTAAGCTATCAGCTGGTGGGCTGATGGTGTTTTCACCTGTGGCTCCAACCCGTGAGTGCATTCGACTAGTCCGAGAGCTAGAAGCTGAACACGGCGAAGTGAAGTATGTGATTCTGCCGACTGTAACTGGAGTAGAGCATAAATATTTTGCGGGGCCATTTGCTCAGGTTTTCAAGCGATCGCAAGTCTACGTCGCCCCCAACCAATGGAGTTTTCCACTAGACTTGCCGCTGAGCTGGCTTGGCTTTCCAGCGCAGCGGACTCATATTTTGCCAGACGATCCTAGCCGAACGCCTTTCTACGATGAGTTTGACTATGCCATCGTTGGCCCGATCGACTTAAGCGTCAAGCCTTACACCGAGGTCGCTGTTTTTCACCGAGGCACTCGGTCGCTTCTAGCTGTCGATACGATTCTTTCTATTCCGATAGAGCCACCAGCAGTCTTGAATCAAGATCCCTTTCCGCTGCTGTTTCATGCCCGCGACAGTGCAACTGAAGCGCTAATAGATACGCCTGAGAACCGCCGCAAAGGCTGGGCAAGAATTTCTTTGTTTTCTTTCTACTTTCAGCCCGACTGTCTAGACGTACCTAAGACGGGCCACGTTTTGAAAGAGGCAAGCAAATCACCCAACAAATCGATCAAGAATTACTTCGGGCTCTATCCCTTTAGCTGGCAGGCCAACTGGCATCGATCGTTTGAACAGTTGCGTCAAGATGGCAGGCTGATAGTAGCGCCTATCTTGCAAACGCTGATTTTTAATCGAGATGCTAAGGGAGTACTTGACTGGGCCGATAGAATCGCCCAGTGGGATTTTGAGCAAGTCATTCCCTGCCACTTTAGCGCGCCTGTTGAAGCCGGTCCTAGTGAGTTTCGGCGTGCTTTCAATTTTCTAGAGCGACCTAATCCGCAGAGCTGGTCTGGGTTTGAGCATGATGTACCGATGGTTGACTTAGAAACGCTAGGTCAAATCGACAGACGGCTACCGGGAAATGTCATTCCACCGCCCAGGCGCTAGTCTTTCTGGTTTCTCCTGGACTAGTCTTTCTGCTTAACCTCGTGAAAATCTGAAAAGTCGATATAGCGAATAACAGCCTCACCGTCTTCCGTATCACTATCTGGGACAGCGTGAATGATGTCTTTAAAGTCATGGTTCCACAGCAGATCTGGGGCGTAGTAAGTATGGCGGGCGTGAATTGCCTGAGCAACGGTCTGGTCGATGCCGCTAAGAGAAACAATCAGCGCGATATTCTTTTGCAGTAGCGCCGATTGATCGAGGCCGTAGAGCGGGCTTTTGGTATCGACGCTGTGTAGGGCGGTCCAGGTGAGAAAGAAGTTGGGATTGCGATCGCGCTGCAGCGCTAGCTCATAGAACCGTCGCATCATCCGCCCTTCCAAATTCTCATCGATGGCTAGATACAGTCGCATCTGAGCCTCTAGAATTTGATTACGGCGCTCGTTCGCAGCTCTAAACATCAGCGTTGGCGTTCTGGCAAAATCGCTAATCACCGCTACTTTGCTGAACATCACCTTCGCAGTTGGCCGAGAAAAGCGAGCATAGGCTAGCCCGGTAAGCACAGCGATGCCCACAATCGAAATAACGGCTTCTAGCGTCACTAATATGTGGGCATAGGTGTTGCCTGGAGACATCACGCCGTAGCCAATCGAGGCAGAAGTTTGCACGCTAAAGAAAAAAGCATCGAGAAACGAGCCGGGTCTGGCATTAGCGATCGTCCCTTCACCCCCTAGCAAAAACAGTAGGGCCGCCGCTGCGTTCGCTAACACATACACCACGACCGTAATCACCGCGAACCCTTGCCAGGGAATTGTCAGCATTAAGTAGTAAGGGTCTCGCCAATAGGAATACCAGCCGCCTAACCCCGAGATGCGAAAGCGTCCGTCTTGAACATGGATTCGCACCTTAGACAATCGACGTGGCCACCGGGAGTCTATTTTCATCTATCTATCTTTGTTTTAGCTTTGTTTTGGCTTTGTTTTGGCTTTGTTTTGGCTTTACTTCGGATTCACTTCGGATACTGATAATTACCGTCTCACGCATCAGACCAGTTAATTCTATGGAAATCCAGCCGCGCCAACATCAGGATCTCGTCCAAAAGCTAACTAGCCATCTAGAAGCCCTATCTGGCCCGCGCGATCCCTATTTAGGTGCAGGAACACATCGGCTATCACAGCACTACATTCGAGCCGAACTAGGGCAGTGGGGAGACGTTTCTAGCCAGGCGCTCGATTTTCAAAGGCCGGCGCGTCAGGGATTAAATTCTAGCGGGGCTCATCATGCCAATTGGCAAGTCTTGATTCCAGGCAGTCACGCTCGGCTCAGTCCCTTTCTAGTCGGTGCCCATTACGATACGGTGCCTGGATCTAGCGGCGCTGATGACAATGCTAGCGGCGTTGCTGTCCTGCTGGTTTTGGCAGAGCTGCTAGCAAAATATCAACCCCGGCGCTCTGTGCAACTCGTCGCGTTTGATCTAGAAGAATACGGGTTAGTCGGCAGTACGACTTGCGCCTGGCAGTGGCGAACCCAGAATCAACCTATCTATCTGATGCTTTCGCTAGAGATGCTGGGCTATTTCTCTGACGAGCCTCATTCACAGCGATATCCGCTAGATGTCCTCAGTCGCATCTACCCAGACACGGGTAGCTTTATCGCGCTGGTTGGTAATACAAAAACCGTTCTCAAGATGCGATCGCTCAAACGCCACCTAAAACAAGCAGGTGCTCCGTGCGAATGGCTCCCCGTCATCAACCAGGGCAAACAGATCCCAGACACTCGCAGAAGCGACCACGCGCCTTTTTGGGATGCAGGCTATCCGGCAGTGATGGTGACAGATACTGCCCATCTGCGTAATCCACACTACCATCAGGCTTCAGATCGAATTGAAACCCTGAATATAGAGACCATGGCAAAGGTGACGCGGGGCTTAGCGGCCTATCTACAAACAAGCTAGAGTTGAGGAACTTAGCACGGCGGCGGAATCTAGCGCGAAGAATCGCTGTTGCGATCGCTAGAAATTAGGCAGATGGGAGTATAGCAGGCATGACCTCAAAATCTACGCTTCAAAGATTGGTGTCGGCTTTGGGACTTGGCATTCTAATGACTGGGCTATCCTCTTGTCAGCCGATTCAACAGGCTATGTCCTCTGATGTTGTGCAGTTGGCGAAGGAAGTGCTCTCGGGCAATGCCTACGGATCTAGAGATAGCTACACACAAGACCGCTACCTAAAAGATATTGAGCTACCTACGGAGACCAGCCTCTACTTCGGCGCTGTGGCAGGCGGCGGCGCGCCTAGCTATAACGAAATTGCGCTAGAGAAGAATGTTTTGTACTTTCAGCGGTCTCTACGCGAACTTGGCTTCTCTGTAGAGGCAGCCAGCCTATTTTTTGCGAGTGGCAACGATTGGGAAGAAACCGTTCGCTATCTAGACGAAGATGGCGACGAACGGTTCAAGGCAGCTGAGATTCCTGAGCTAGATGGCGGCGCGACGATTGAGAATACCTACAGTTGGTTCAAAGCCATCGCCGAAGCGGAAAAGCCCTGTCCAGCTTTCTTCTACTTCACGGGGCACGGCGCGTACAACCCAGAAAATGAAGACGACAACGCGCTGATCTTGTGGGAAGAAGACCTTGTCTCTGTGCAAGAGTTTACGAGTTGGCTAGCGCCGCTGCCCGACGATCAGCCTTTCGTGACGATGATGGCGCAGTGTTATGCCGGTGCGTTTGCAAACCTAATCTATGAAAATGGCGACCCAGAACAGCCGGTCGCCTTGCAAACTCGCTGCGGCTTTTTTGCGACGGTGGCCTCTCGGCCCTCGGTAGGCTGCACGCCAGCGGTTAATGAGGCAGATTACAAAGACTATAGCTCTAGCTTTTTCGCTGGGCTAACAGGGCGCGATCGCATCGGCAATCCAGTCAGCTCTGCCGACTACAACCAGGACAACCAGATCTCCTACGCAGAAGCCCACGCCTTTGCCAAAGTAGATGAAGAGACTACCGACTGGCCAATCTCGACAGTTGAAGCGTGGCTACAGCGCCAGGTTTCCCCATCAGAGATAGAGCAGATCTTGGCAGTTCCGATAGAGGAGCTCAGTGCGATCGCCCGCCCAGAACAGCGCTACGTCGTCACAGAACTGAGCAAGCTAGTCGGATTTGAGCCAAAGCGCTCCTATACAGACAACGACAGCAGGTCCGGGCCTTCTGAGCCAGAAACCGTAGACGAAGCCTATCGAATGAGGCTACGGATGGAGATAATCAACATCGGCGCAGAAGAACGGGTTCGAGCCAGTCAAGACTCGGTGCAGATAGCCGCACTAGATAGAATCTTGAGCTGTGAGGCGGGTAGTTGGCAAGCGCTATAGTTAGCAGGCGCTGGTAAGCGCTATAGATTGGCAAGCGCTAGTAAGCGCTATAGCGTCTCTAGAAATGCCAGCAGATCAGCCATATCTCTTTCGTTCGGCTGAAACTGGGGCATAGGGGGGGTCTGACCACTAATCACCTGAGTAATCAAAGCGGCACGGGAGCGGCGTTCGGATACGTTGTGCAAATCAGGGCCAACCTCACCATCGGCGTACAGTCCATGGCAAGTTGCACAGTTGAGCTGAAAAATATCATGCCCTCTATCAGCATCGCCAGTTAGCTGTAGAACGTCTTGTACGTATGGGTCGTTAGGCGCTAGGGCGTACACCCCTCCAATCGCAACGCATACAAAAAACAAAAGTCCCACTAATATAGACAGCGCTCGCGGCGCTAGCTGACCGGCTGATTGCACCGCATCTTTATCGTTCTCGGTGGGGCTGTTGACGGCTTGATTCGGCACTGTTTCTTTCTGAAAAACTCTTGTCACTACCCTCAGCATCTCGCAATAAACCGTTACTTGCATATTAAGATTCTTTGAGAGGATAAGACAACCCTGACGCCTCGGGAACTGCAGCGATTCATCTATAGTTAGTCTTAAAAATTGCAGTATTCACTGTGACAGTAGCCAGTAGGCTGATATCGGCAACATAATGACGGCTCATTTAGCCAGATAGCCAGTAAATTCGAGTATACTTTTTCTAGCTTTGTGGCCCACTCACTGGCCTATTCACATTAAGATTAGATAAGAGCGATTAATAATCAAATCAAAGACTAGCTAATCAACAGTTGTCCGCAGAATTTAGGAGAATCACCGTGGTAGAGCCTTTACTATCAGGCATCGTTTTAGGTCTTATTCCCGCTACGCTAGCGGGTCTGTTTGTTGCAGCCTATATGCAGTATCGTCGAGGTGACCAGCTCGGCGGTTAACTCGGTGGCCACTAACAGTTGGCTATTAGCAGCTATACGTGGGTATCAAAGCCTAGATAGCAGCTAGATAACAAACAATAAACAGATGTCGCCCTGCTGGATTGAGAAGTTCAGTAGGGCTTCGATTTTGACTCTTTCATTCTGTACAGAAATCTGCTAACCCAGTTAAAGCCAACTTTGCAGTTCCATAGGCAGCATCTGTCTGAGCAGCCTCAACTACGCTGACGCCTAGCTTTTGCTGCCTGATATCTCGCCATGTTCGGTTCTGAGCACCGCCCCCGGCTGTATAAACCTGCTGAACTTTGGGTGCGCCTAGATCTTGTAGCTTTTGATAGCCTTCGGATTCAATTCGGGCGATCGCATCCAAAATTCCATACAAAAAATCGACATCTCGATCAGGTCTAGGCGTTAGGCGAGGCGGGTGGTCTGGATCGTTGATAGGAAAGCGTTCTCCTGGTCGGATCAGCGGATAGTAAGCCAGCTCACAAGGGTTAGAAAGATCGATTTGAGCACTGAGATCGGCAATCTGCTCAGCAGAAAAATACTGACTTAGCACTGCCCCGCCCGTATTAGAAGCGCCACCCACCAGCCACAGATCGCCCAGTCGATGGCTATAGATGCCAAATGACTGATTAGAAATAGCGACCTGGCTTAACAGCTTGAGTACGAGCGTTGAGCCCAGTGAGGTTACCGCATCACCCGGATGCTGGGCACCGCTAGCCAGAAAAGCAGCAATGCTGTCGGTAGTGCCTACACAGATCTGACAGCTAGGTGGCAGACCATACTGAAAAGCTAGGTCTGCGCGAATGGAGGCGATCGCACACCCCGGCTCTAGAACGTCGGGTAGCCAATCAGCAATCGGCAGGCCCAGCAGCCAATCAGGATAAGCCAGCATCTTCACGTCATAGCCTAGCTTCAAAGCATTGTGATAGTCACTGATAGGCAATTGGCCATGTAAACGAGAGGCTATCCAGTCCGCCTGATGCGCGATGTGAACGTCTGCAAGTGAGGAAAGATCCTCGTTTCGATACAGCCAGATAGCTTTGGCCAGAGTAGAGGTAGCGCTAAGCGTAGGGCTATCAGCTGGAGCGACGGTAGATAGATCTGAAAGGATAGGGCGAGCGATCGCATCGCTGTACATCAGCGCCTTGGTCAAAGGCTGACCATTCTGATTACACAACAGCATGGTGGCAGAGGTACCGTTGACGGCAATGCGATGAATCTGAGCGCGGATTGGGGGTGCGATCGCCTCAACTAACCGCCAAAGCACCTGCTCCCACATCATCGGAGCAGCAGCCTCAGCAGTACTTGAAAACCGATGGCTAGACTGAGCCACAATTGAGCTGCTGGCTCGGCTGCTGTCACCGTCTAAAACAATCGCTCTTGCCCCAGAAGTCCCAAAGTCAATACCTAACGCATACATAGCCACAACTCAGCCACAGCTTACAAAATCAAAAAAGCCACGCTGGAATCAGCGTGGCTTTTTCTAGAATTAATCGGTAGATCTAAACAGACAGATCAAAGCAATTAGAGCGACGTCAAATATATCAACGTCAAACAGCTCAGTCAAAGCGATAGACAGACCTCGGCAAGCCTAAACGCTAATCTCGCTAACCTCTCTAGAAATGAAGTCAAATGGCTGATCGATAAAGGAATTGTCGTCAACCCCCATATCAGAGGCCCGCTCTTTGACCATCTCCTTCATGATCTGAATGCCCTGCACTGTAGGGGCAATCGGTACGCCCAAAGAGTTGTACGTCTCACGCAAACCTTGCAGCACTCGCTCCATCAATACGTCGTTGTTACCAGCGACTAAGGCATAGCTGCTGTAGCGCAAGTAGTAGTCCATATCGCGCAAGCAGGCCGCATAGCGCCGAGTAGTATAGGCATTACCACCGGGGCGAATCAGCTCAGGTATGACTTCGAAAAGCTTCTTGCCCGCTTCTCTAGAAATTTCAGCCGCGTTCGCGCTGATCATGGCTGCAACCTTCACCCGGTTAGCGCCAGTGTTGAAATATGACTGCAAAGAATCAATTGCATCGCGATCTAGATAGCGACCGGTAGTATCGTAGTTGCTAATTAAACTGGTGACCGTATCTCGCATGAAAATCTCCCAACATTTGGCGACTATTTCGCAAGCTATCACCTACGAAGCTGGAATAACAAAGCAGGAATAGCACTGGATTCAGCCCTTGACCATCCGCTTTTGAGTCTACCACGAGAGCTAATTGGGCTCGGCGGACAACCTGCTTATATGAGTGAGATCGAAGGAAAAGTTTACAATTTGACCAATTTGGTAACGTTCACCTAAAACACCTCAAACGAGGATGCCTTTGTCTACAGAAGCCTCTACTAGAAGACAGAAGAGATTGTAAAACAGAGGATGAACGGCAGGTTCAGCCGAACTTGTTGGATATTCCGTATATGCGGATACAAAACCTATCAATAGCTATCCATAGGATCGTCTTAGATGGCCTTTTTACGATTTTACGCCTCCATCTAAATAGGCAAGTTTCGAAAAACTTAGGAAAGACGATATGACTGGAAACGAGTCGCGCGCACAAGCAATTTACGAGATCACTAACAGAGAGCCGATTGAGGCCAAAGCCCCACAGAAGTTAGAGGATATCTGGGCTTCGAATGTCTTTAGCCTAAGCAAAATGCAGGCAACCTTGCCCAAAGAGGTCTTCAAATCACTCAAAGAAACTATCAAAACGGGGAAGAAGCTCGATCCTTCTGTAGCGGATACCGTTGCCGGGGCAATGCGCGACTGGGCGATCGCAAAGGGCGCTATGTATTACGCCCACGTTTTCTATCCGCTAACGGGCGGCACGGCAGAAAAGCATGACGGCTTTATCTCGCCTCAAAGCGATGGCGGCGTCATTTCTGAGTTCTCTGGCAAGCTGCTCATTCAGGGCGAGCCCGATGGCTCTTCTTTTCCCAATGGCGGCATCCGGGACACGTTTGAAGCGCGTGGCTACACTGGCTGGGATGTGACTAGCCCAGCTTATATTCTAGAAAACGAGATGGGGGCAACGCTTTGCATTCCCACTGTATTCGTTTCTTGGACTGGCGAAGCCCTCGACAAGAAAACGCCTTTGCTGCGCTCTATTGCTGTGGTTGATAAGGCGGCGAACCGAGTACTGAAGCTGCTGGGTAACGCCGACGTTGCGTCCGTAAATTCGAGCTGTGGCGCAGAGCAAGAGTACTTTTTAGTTGATGCTAACTTTGCGAATGCGCGCCCCGATCTACTCCTGGCGGGCCGTACCCTGTTCGGCAAAGCACCGGCCAAAGGGCAGCAGTTTGACGATCATTACTTTGGTGCCATTCCACCGCGCGTGCAGGCATACATGCACGATATCGAAACCCGCCTGTACAAACTCGGTATTCCGGCCAAGACCAGCCACAACGAGGTCGCACCGGGCCAGTTTGAGATTGCGCCAGTCTACGAGTCTGCCAACGTCGCTAGTGACCACCAACAGCAGATCATGACCACGCTGCGCGATGCAGCTGCGGATCACGGCTTCTTGTGTCTGCTGCACGAGAAACCTTTTGCTGGCATCAATGGTTCTGGTAAGCATGTCAACTGGTCGATTGGTAACTCTACTCAGGGCAACTTGCTAGACCCTGGCGATACGCCTGAAGAGAACCTACAGTTCCTAGCGTTCTGCGGTGCGGTTATTCGCGGTGTCCATCGCTTTGGCCCCTTGATGAGAGCTGTCATTGCAACCGCTAGCAATGACCATCGTCTAGGCGCGAACGAAGCACCCCCAGCGATCATGTCTGTCTACTTAGGTAGCCAGCTAGAGGACATCTTCAATCAGATCAAGGAAGGAAAGCTGACTGGCTCTAGCCACAAGGGTGTGATGAACTTGGGCGTGGATGTGCTGCCGCCTCTGTCGAAAGATGCAGGCGATCGCAACCGAACGTCTCCTTTTGCATTCACAGGCAATCGCTTTGAGTTCCGTGCAGTCGGCTCTAGCCAGTCTGTATCTGGCCCATTGATTGCCCTTAACACCATGATGGCGGATTCTCTCAACTGGATTGCCGATCAGCTAGAAACGAAAATCGGTGGTGGCTCTAGCGCTGAAGACACTGGCAATGCAGTTCAAGCGATTCTTAAAGACATCATGGACA
>NZ_JADEXO010000091.1 GCF_015207105.1 cf. Phormidesmis sp. LEGE 11477 | reverse complement strand
GCCCTCACTCTGCCCGATACCCTATGGCAACGCCCCCAGGTGAAAGGACTAACCATCGACGGCCCCACCTCCAAAGACCTCGATGACGCCATCCACCTCGAACCCACCCCGACAGGTGCGATCGCCTCTATCCACATCGCCGACGTATCAGAACTAGTCACTGTTGGCAGCACCCTAGACAAAGTCGCCCTCGCCCGCACCCGCACCCGCTACCTAAGCCGGGGCAACATCCCTATGCTGCCGCCCGCGCTGTCCGAAGATAAGCTCAGCCTGCTAGAAGGCCAACCACGACCCACCCTGACTATCCGAGTCAGCCTCAACCACCAGGCCGAGATCCAAACCACCGACATCTTCGAGTCCTGGATCGTCAGTGCCAAACGCTTCACCTACGAGCAAGTAGACCAAGCCTGCCAGCAACCCACCCATCCCTTCCACGACCTACTGCAACTCTGCCAAACCTGGGCAGAACGACTCAACCACGAACGCCGCAACCAAGGAGCCATCGGCGGACAGTTCAACGCAGCGGGCTTCTGGATAGACGAAAACGGTACGGTGCTCGCCGCCAAAGGCAAACTGTTTCGCGCCCAGATGATCATCCAAGAATTCATGATCTTAGCCAACCGCGCCGTCGCTCACTGGTTTGCCAAGCGAGATGTGCTAGCCCTCTATCGCAACCACACCGCCAGAACCATCGCCCCCGAACGCCAACAGATCATGCAGGCGCTGCTGACGACCGGCAATATGGAACTGATACGCCAAAAGTTACAGAACTGGCTGAACAAAGCTGAATACAGCCCAACGCTAGTGGGCCACTTCGCCCTGAACCTGACCGCCTACTGCCACTTCACCAGCCCAATCCGCCGACTGGCCGACCTACTCAACCATCGCATCATCAAAGCGCTGATTCATGGCCACCCCCACCCCTACCGGAAGTTTGAACTAGAACAGCTCTGCACCTACATCGCTACCCTCAGCCAACAAGAAGAAGCAGAGACCAAAGCCTTCTTCAAACAACGCCACCAGCGCAGCTACCAAAAGCAGATACAAAGCTCAGAAGCGACAACTCTAGCTGCCCTCTCTACCAAAGCATTCGACAACCTAGTCAAACACGCTGCCAAAGAGAACGACTTCGAGCCGATTCTAGCTGCCGCGCAGCTGCGCCTGAAGCAGAACCAGCTATCTATCCAGTCGCTGTACCTACTGCTCGTCCACAGCGGCAACCTTACCCTACAGCGCCAAATCCTAGCCGCCCTTCAACAGCGCATAGAAGATGCGACCAGCGTACTGGTCATGGCCACCGACCAGGAGGACTCCTGGGAACAGCTTACCTATGTAGAAGCCAGCGAAGACAATCCTCCCTTCTCGCTCTGGGTCGAGGTAGCGATCGCAGAGCAGGTCGTCACCACCAGTACGCCCGCTCAAAGTCAGCGCAAACAGACTGCTCGCCACCGCGCCTGTCTGAAGTGGCTCGAAGCGTTTGTCTCAGATAAGCTAGTGTCGCCAGCGCAGCGCCAACCGTCAGAGCCATCTGCGATCACCCCCACCGAGAATGCGATCACCTCTACCAAGAATGCGATCGCCCCCACTTCAACAGAAGACAACAAGCCTGAAGACACCGCACCTGTTCCAATGACCACCCCCAATGACCACCCGACCCTGAAACACCCGCTCGAAGGCGAGCAAAACTTCGTCGGACTGTTGCAAGAACTCTCTCAGTCACTAGGCTGGGCCATGCCCGCTTATCAGTTCACGCAAGCGGGCTCTGACTTTATCTGCACCTGTACAGCTCCGGTGCAAGAGCAGGACTTTAGAGCAAAAGCAACCGCCACTCAGAAGAAGAAAGCCAAACAGGAAGCAGCGAAAGGAATGCTCGTGCAGCTGCAAAGATGGTTCCACTATGGCGAGCGCATAGAAGTAGAGGAACCAGAATCCTCAGTCACTGCCTCTGTTGAAGAACAAACAAGTCAACCTGCGCCAACCACCGCACCGATATCGCATCCTCTCTTAGTCAAGCAACTCAAGGACGGACAGAACTTCATTGGCTTCTTGCAACAGCTCTGCCAGACGCTAGTGTGGGACTTTCCAGAGTACGAGTTTGAGGGCGAGACGCCAGAATTTATCTGCACCTGCACGGTCTGGGCTGACGGCCAGCGCTTCAGCGGTGAGGCGACGGCTTCTAAGAAGAAGAGAGCGAAGTACCTGGCATCGAAAGTTGTTCTACTAGAACTTCAGCAGCACTTCCAAGGCACCAAAGCAACTGAGAGAGAAGCATAGCTGTGTGGGCAGATCGCAGCTAGGACCAGCGGGGGCATTTAAACCAAAACCTACGGTTACGGTCAAATCCCTTGTAGGAAAAGGCTTTCAGAAGAGCTGATTTCCTTGAGGAGTTGCCGCGTTAGGCAACTAATCCTTGACTTTTGGGGCTTCTAAAAAGGCTATTCAACCAGAAATCGTAACTACTCAGGCTTAATTCTTTCTAAACGCGGGCGCGAGGCCATTGATGGCCCTAAAGTAGCGATGCGATGTAACTATTGTTTATTTCCTCAATTAGGAACAAGTCTTTGCGAAAGCGATCCTATTCTCTTCTACCGATGAGAGTTCCAATACCACCACCGCCAAGAAATACAAACACATCCTTGATCACTTCTCCTGGTAAATCCTTGTCGTTAGCTAGTCCAGCATAGACAAAAGAAGCCACAACAATGCAGACAATTGAACCCACGAAAAGAAGGGCTAAAGTGAAATTTTGACGATTTTCCTCGCGTTGAAGGTCACGTTGATACCTTAATTTCGCTGCCCCTATAGCTGCTTCTTCTTGCTTTGAAAAGCTACTGCTTCCTCCATTCCTAGAGGGAACAGGTACTTCTACTGGATTTACATTAATACCACCACTTGAATCAGGATTCCTTGGAAATGGAGCCCTACTTCTTTCTCTTTTGGTCACTCAGCAATTCCTCTAATCATCTCCCTAGCGGTTGAGTTGATTAGTGCTTGAGCAGCAGCAAGTTCAGCTGCACTTCCCTGCGGAGCTGCAATGTATGCTAACTTTTCTTGAACAGAAGGTTCAGTAGGAATTAGCGACCAACCTGAATGGCTGATCTCCTCTCTATAGGCGTTGAATAATCTTTGCTGCCGTCTTGTAGGATTAGCAACAAGAGATACTCGGTAAGCTACGGCCAGCTCTCTCAATTTCTCGTCCTTACAAAGGGAATTCCTTCCGTCAACAGCATTAGTTGACGTGCCTTTTTTTATTCCCTGTAAGGAGCCATCTATCTACAATAGGAGTACTGCTAGCAGCAGGCGATGAGATATCAGCATTAAAATAGGTCATAACTCTAGCTTAGCTACGAGCGATTAAATATAAGTCAATACCCGCGAAGCTATTCCACCACAGGTAAAATCAAACTTAATTGATATATAGAGCATAGCAATGGAGAGCAGCAGCAGTATCCGTACAGATATTTGGTGTTGGAATGAATAAAACTACTAAGAGTAGAGATTTTACGCAATATATCTGCGTTTTGTTGTTCTTATTATGAATAGAATGAGGCTGAAACTCTTTAATACCAGGGGAAGAAACAAGTAGGGATAATCCTATAGCATTCCTTAAAATGGAATGTCGTGTATAAAAAGATACTTAAACTACGTATTAAATTTTATTAAATGTTTGAAATAATAGAGGCTTTTACAAGTATGGAACCACGTCCACGCCTTTCTAAAAGGCTATATGGAATGAGATCTTCAAGTCTCATAAGGAAGGTTGTTCGACAACATAGATCGCCTTTGTCTAGACATAGAGAAAATTTGACAGATAAGGCTGAAACGCTTTCCTGGCAACGGTTTAATCTCTAAGGATTTATGCTCATTGAAAAATCGTATTTAGACTTAGCAATGTCTGAAACCCCTGAAGACTGGTTGATAGAGTCTGAAATAATGAGCTTATCTGTCAAAATTTCTCGGCTTCTATGTATAGGCGCACCCAAGCGACTGAGAGCGGGGCGTAGATGTCTAGGCGTCGCATCTAGCATTTCTCCGGGCAGCTCTCTGGCCACACCCTAATCTCCCCATAGAACTCCTTTTGCTCAAGTCGCCATGGGCCTAGCAGCAAGCCGATAAGGAGTTCAACTGGCTCCATCTTCGAGACCGCCAGCAGTTCTTTGAACCCAATCGGCACTGTCTTCGGTATGGCAGAAGAGATCGCTCGTTGCCATACATCAACCTCCTCCGCATGCGCCAGGTTGAGCACATCGGCAATCGCAGCCATCGGCGCAGCCATCTCCCCCACTGGCTCAACCTGCAAACTAAGTCTCAGCTGCCGATGCCTCTCCTGCGGTTCGGCTACTTCAAGCTCGCTTTCTAGGCTGTCAGTACTGAAGTAGAAAGGCAGCTCTGAACTAACCAGATCATCTAGACTCTCATCGTCTAGCACCGGCTCCTTCCCACTAGCTTCCAGCTCATCTAACCTCTCATGCGCCACCGCGCAGAAAGCATCCACTTCTGCCATCCAGCCATCCAGCCGTTGCTCTAGCTCTTTACTCAGCATCGCTATCACTGCCTGCCTGCTGACAGAGCGAACAGTGCTTCACCGGCAAGCTAGAGATTTTCACCTCCCCCTGATCGCCGTACTCTGTTTGAAGAAAAGCCTTCCACTGCTTGAGCGTCTCACGCAGCTTATTCTGATGAATGCCGATCGCATGCTGCGCTTCAACTTCCGCCACACACTCACCATCGTCCCAAACCTTGGCAGCAATCGCATGGACCGGACTCTCCTTCGTATCGCGATAGAGAATCAGCTGAATCTTCGGCGGCGTGCGATAGCCAATGATCGGCAGCTGCAACACCCGTCTACTGCTGCTACCCGTTTGCTTCCGCCGCGAGTTCGCCGCCGCCTGCCGCTCCAGGTCATCCGCTCGGTGGCGATAGCGAGACCGCTTCGATATGCAGGCTCTACCAACAAAGCAGCGCCGCCCAGAAGCCGCTTCGTGGGACCAGTTGAGACCACAGTCTAGACAGGTAGGATTGGTTCGCTTGGGCACGGGCGCTGACCTGAAAGCCTGACTACAGCAAGGATCACCCGACCACTATACCAAAAACAACCGCTAACATAACGTGACTTTAACGTGATTCTAAAGCGTGGCAGCGACTGTGACAGCCAATCTCACCCAAGACCGCCCCAACCCTTGAAACCTCGTGACTAGTTGCGGGAACTCGCAGCTAGCTGCACAGCTTTTACTGAGGCTGTTGCCTAGTCATGTCAATGCTTTTCGAGATGCTTGCGATAGCGAGGAAGGCACGAAGGGCTGTTTCTGGACTAATTTGGTTGGCGTCTTGTCATGAGAGAATGTGACAGTCTGAATATGAAACTATTGAGACTTCTTGTAGGATTTTCCTGGAGGTGCCCTTTTTATGGATTGTGGAAAGGTCCTTGCCCTCTGAATACATAGTTCTATATATGTGACTCTAGATATCTGTATGTCTAGACATATTTGAGTTTAGACATACAAATGTATTGATATCTGTGATAACTAATGTCTAAACTCTGATGATTAAGTTAGAGGCTATGGCTGTGAAAACGTGCTCAGCGATTTCTTTGTCTGGTGGTCAGGGCAAGACAACCACGATCTTCTTTACAGCTCTGCTGTTGGCGCAGCAAGGGAACAAGGTTCTGGCCGTGGATGCTGATCCTCAAGCCAACCTAACGTTTTATCTGAATTATGATGTTCAGCCTGATGAGCCTAGCCTGTTTGAGGTTTTGACTCGTGAGGTGAAGGTCGAAGACGGTATCTATGAAACTCAATACGAAAACTTATTCGTTATCCCAGCCGATACGGGTCTGTTCAAGGTTGCTGATCGACTTAGCAGTAGTGGAGCCGGTGCCTTTGCTTTGAAAAGGTGTCTAAAGGAAATTGCCGATTTATTTGACTATGTTCTGATTGATGTTCAGCCATCAAGGTCGCAGGTGAGTTTAACGGCGGCTGGAGCATCAAACTACGTAATAGTCCCTGTGGAAGCTAATGTGAAAGGCGTCAACTCTCTAGTCGAGACGCTGGCTTTCCTAAATGAGCAGGCCGATATAGAAGCTTTCTCGGGAGAAGTCCTTGGGATAGTGCCCTTCCGTGATCGCTGGGTAGGCAATACTCAGACGTTGGAAAGCCGTGAGAATATTGCAGCTATGAAGGAATTTGCAGGCAACCTTCCCGTACTAGCTTCCATTCGCGAGTCAGAAAAATATAAGAAAGCTATCCGTACTGGTCAGCTTCTTTCCGACATCGGTCAATCGGAATTGCAGTATCCGTTTGAGCAAATTATAGAGGTACTAAAATCATGAGCGATGCACTAGAGAGGCTCAAGCAAAAGAATCGGCCTAAAGTAACGCCTCGCAATACTCAAGTTAATCAGAAGAGTGAAGACATACAGATATCTAGGCATATAGATAACGATAAGCTGTTAGGGTCTAAAACTGCTGATCTTTCAGGGATTGAAGGCTCTAAGAGTGAAGACATACAGATATCTAGACATATAGAGCCACAGATGATATCTAGAGTCTCTTCCACGAGTTCATCAGCAGATGCTGAAGCTCTAGAAGTAAAAAGGAGTACCTTTCGTCTGGAAGTGGGTTTGATTGGGCGTCTGCATCGTCTTTGTCAAGACAATGGGATTAGCCGAGAAGTAATGATCGAGTCCATGTTTGAGTATGCGGAGCAGAATCCAGAAGCCCTGCATCGAGTGATGGAAGTGGCTAAGGCTAAAAATGACTACCGACAGCAGATAGCCAATCGGAAACGAGCGAAATCGATGATTGAAAAGTTCGGTTAGAGAAGGGCGTATGAGCGCCAACCAAAAGATTGCAGAGGAAGTTAAACGGTGAAAACGATGAGCCAAGACGATGTTGATGCTACATCTGATGCACCTCAGAACGTCCCAGCTATAAGAGCTGGTTCGCTGATTACAGTTACTTTTGAGGAGCGCGAGTTTCAGTCGATAGTCATCGATCCGAATGGTCTAGGTCATGGAGAACCAAGTATCGGCTTTGGTTTTCGGATGGCCCAGAAGCACATAGGAATTCCCCGGCAAACGTTGGCTGACAGGGTGGCCGGTTCAGGTGACAACAGGTACCTCAAAACCCCATCTGGCAGTAGATACAGGGTGGCCGGAATCAGAGGCGAGGATAACAACGACTACATCGTTATCGAGGTGTCGGATTGGTTTGATCTGAGCTTGGATATGCTGATCAATCCTGGCCGTACTACAAAGGCTACGCAAGAGAAAATTGGTGCCTTTCTTCGTTGGTTCGCAATCAAAGGTTTTTATGCAGAAGCGATCACCGCACTTAAGGGTGTCTATACAGGTAAGAGCAGCCGAGCAACTACCAGATGGCTTATCACTAGGCAGAGTGGCAAACCTGTTCGCAAGACCTATACAGACCTTATCAGTGAGCTGGGCGCACATCCTAGTACCTACGGGAAGCTGACGAACAAAATCTATGAAGGCTTATTTGGCCTTAATGCCGTAGAGATGCGTCGAGAGTGGGACTTGATGGCTGGGAGCAATCGCATCGCTCGAAATCATATTACTGAGGAGGAGGGTCTAGAAGCCGTGAAATTTTGCGAGGATCTGGTAGTCCGAATCTTTGCTGGAGATATTGAGCAAGCCCATGAGGACGCGATCGCGCTGACCGTGCGCAAGTTCAATCTGCACCCGCAATTTCCAGAGCGCCGGTAGAGCAAATATCGCAGGGAAGGGTTAGCTGACATGGCTTTTGTGTTCAAGCAAGATGGCATCACCGTGACAGTGCAGACCCGAGACCATCGACCTCCCCATGTGCATGTGGACTCTTCAAATAGCAGTGTTAAAGTCGATATATCAAGCGACCTGCCGAAGCTAATGCCTGTCAGTAAGAAAAAGCGAGTCAAGATTACTGCAGCGTTTGAGCGCAAGGCGTTAGAGATGGTGGCAGATAACCTAGAAGCCTGTCGAGAAGCTTGGAGAAAGTATTATGGCAGTCTATGAAGACGACAGACTTGCAGTATCCGCTCACTACCTCGCTTCAAGCAGAGAGCTGGAGCTGACCTTAGATGATGGCTCGCGTCATCTAATACCTGTTGATCGCTTAGAGATGGTCGAAAGCATCGCTGATGCGTATGTCCTAATAGCAAAGCCGACTGACGGGCAACTCAGCGATGTTAAGGTCTGGGGCGGTGGCACTGCTGTCTACTGGGAGCCTATAGAGCAAGTGTTCAGAGTGAATGAACTCATCGCTGGTGTCTATGGCCGTCCTGCATGGATGGAGAGCGTATCAATCTCAGTTTGATTACAGAGCGCGATCGCACTTCACTTCGCCTATCCGGTCCCTGCCGCCTGCTGCTCTATCCTTTGCAACTGGTGTCTGGCTTCAGCCATCAGAACAGGATCGCCCGAGTCTAACCACCCTTGTAGCCGCGCAACATGCTCAGCCTGCGCCCGCTGCCGCTTCTGTTGCCGATACTGCTGCTGGTTCGCCGCTGCTCGCTCCTGCTGCTTAGCCCTGAGTAGCTGAAGCGCCCCCTGTATGTTCAACACCAGCTGCTCAGGCGGCGGCGTTCCCTCTACCTGCTGACTACTTTTAAATACCTCAATCGGACTCAAAGCCGCGTCAGACGGTCTCTTACAGCCTGTTTCCTGTTTTGGTCCGTTTTCTGACTCTGTTTGGTCGCTCAAAGCCTTGTTGTTTGGTCCCTTACAGCCTGTTGGGCCTAATAAGCTTGGAGCATTTGAAGTGGCTGCTGCGCCCACAGCGCTAGCAGCCACTTCTCTTACTTGAAGGGCCGGGGTACTAGGTAACTTATCCATTAGCTTCCGCTGCTGCTCGCTGATATACACCGGATGCCATAGGTCTCTGTTCTTGTACAGGGTGCTGCCCGATATGCCGTAGCTAGCAATCAGCAGGAATCTTGGGGTGATGTCATCGGGTAAGGCATCCTTACGACACAGTTCTACGGCAACCTGACGAATATGCTCTCTGGCTTCTTCCTGCTGCTGCTGGTTCCAGGTAGGTCCAGTTTGTACTTTGATGGCTTTGCCGCTGCCGTAGGGGTAGTAGGTAGGGTCTGCTTCGATAGAGCGCACCCATTCCTTTACTCGTTTCTCTAAGTCGTGCTGATGGCCACAGTAGTCCTTGTAGCCGGGTAGAGACTTAGCGATGCGTACAACGTCATCGACTAGCGCTTGACCCGTTAGCGGAGCCTCAGCGCCGAGGAGATGACCGAAGACGTAAGAACGCATAGTGATGCGTCCGAGTAGGCGGTTAGTCTGACCGCGTCCGGTCCAGCCTGTCTCTACTTCAGCGTTGAGGTCGTTAAGGAACTTCTGAGCTTTGCCAGTAACGCGATAGGTCTTGCGTTGGGCTTGACGGATGATCTGCTTGAGTACGGGGGTAGAAACATCGTTCTGCTCGGCTGCTAGCTGCCACTGACGGACGAAGGCGGTCTGTGAGCTAGCGATAGGCTGTAAGTCATCGTTGAGTAGGTAGGAGCCTTGCTGAAGGGGTAGGCGATGACCGTTGAAGAGGCTGTAGCTACCTTCGACGGAGAAGGCTTTGCGGTTGGGGAAGACTTCTAGCCAACCGGGTCTAACTTTGAAGCCCTTGTTCTCTAGCAGGGTGGTGACCGCGAGTGCGAGCTGCCAGGAAGGTAGGGCTTCTTTGACGGGGAAGTAGATGTGTAGTCCGAGCGTACCTGAGCTGGTAAGGATGAGTTCAGCGACCAGGCCGAGGGGTTCGAGAGCTTCGTTGATGCGGACTATGGCGAGTGGGTCACGCTGAGGGTGGTAGGGACTGCCCTTATCGATGTCGAGTAGGACGTAGGTAGTCTGAGCACCGGGGCGGACACCGAAGAGAAAAGCGCCCTGTTTGAGGATGCGGTCGGAGATGGGATAGCGAGACTCGGTTTGCCAGTCGGGTTTAGTACCGGGGTCGGGGTGGGGTGCGTAGAGGTAGTCGAAGCGGTTCGGCCAGAGGGCGAGGAAGCTATCGTCATGTTCGATGACGTAGTGAGGGACACCCTTGGCTCGTTTCTTTTTTTTAGCCTTGAGGGTGCGCTGCTTTTGATCGGCTTTGTGATCGCCCCTCTTTACAGGCTTATTAAAGCCTTTTGTTTTGCTGAGATGCTGACTATCAGACTGTTCTAGAGAACGATGATCGACTCTATCGTCAGAGTGCTGACGAAAACTATTGAAATCGGGTAACATGAGCTTACAAGAACCCCCGCCTGGGAGCTTGATTCCTGTTGCGCTTGTTGAAAAATCGATAGCTAACGTTCCGGCCAAGAAAAGCAGCTATTAGATTTAGAAGGCTTCAGGGTTTACATGAAGGAGTGCGGTCTAGACCTTTGGGTTTAGGCCGCATTCTGATTTAAAGGCACTTTCAATTCGCTTTTTCTAAAATGTCCATACGGTCGCGTAGCTTGGTTACGTTATTGTTTGTCTTAGTCAACTCCAAAAGTAAGGTCTGTATAACTTCCATCTGCGCTGAGTGCCGTTCATCAGCTTTGCGTCTATCGGCGTCAGCTCGTTCTCTTGCTTCTTTTCTATCAGCGTCAGCTTGCGTTTTTGCGTCTTCTCTATCAATACGCATCTGCTCAATGGCGTCATTAAAGCTTTGCCTATACTCTTGACGGTCAGTGGCAGCTTCAGCTCGAAGCACCTCAAAGCGTTGGTCAGCGGCTTCGGCTCTAATAATGAGTTTGTCTACTTTTGCTTCGCTGGTGGCAACCGCACCTAAAAGAAGATCAATCTCTTCAGTGTTCTTCGTCTGCTTTTCTGCTGTTTGATTTAGCTGCTGCTGTGTATTTTCTAGCAGTGCTTCTATCCGATCCAAACGCTCAGTCATCAGCTCGCTTCAACCCCTTCAGCTCTCACCTGTCGCAATAGCTCTACAAACTTTTCATCAGTCATATGTCGCGATACCGCAGCAGCTATTTCAGCTTCTATAGCTTTACGTACGCTATCTGCCTGTCGATAGCGCCTCAGTGCTTCAGCTTCTATCCAAGTATCTGTAGATAATCGGCTAGCTCCACTCTTAGGAATCTTCATCGCTTGAGTCAGCATCATAAATATGGCTATAGCGTAGCCGAAATGTGTACATACCGCATACTGTAGAACTTTTGCGTACATTTTGAGTACAGATTTACTTATAGAAATCAGTATCACCGATAAGCTATTTGTACGCATATAGTATTCATTTTGCGTACAAATAGAGTACGTTATTAATCAAAGACAGAGGCGAGCTTTTAGATTCTCTGTCTTGTTTGCCTTTCTTTTGCTCAAATACAGCGCTTTTGAGACATAACTGAGCAACGCCAATAACCACAACCCTTTCAGGTGATTCTATGGTTTCCACACTCAAAGTAAAACAGGTCAAAAACTGTACCTCTTCAACCGCTAAAGCCCTTGTCCTGATTGACTTGGGCAACGGTGATGTCAAAGCCCTCGGCAAAATGAACGGCACCGATAAGTTTGTCCGCTGCCGCTTCCCCTCCCACGTCGCCAGTGCCCCCAATGCGAACAGTGACTGCCTGGCTGTGCTCACCGCTGCTGGCCTTCAGCCCTACCTAGTCGGTGAGTCTGCCGCCAAAGTTGCCTGCTCACGTACCGGCAAAAGTGCCGATGGCAAAGTCAAAAACGCTCGTCTGCTGCTCTTCCACGCCCTGCGTCAGATGTTCGGCACCAGCGAAGATATCTACGCCGACGTCATCTTCACCTCACCCTCAGTTAAAAGCTACGGCCCCGCCATCGTCTCCCAAATCATCGGACGCCACCCGGTCGAAGTGCCCGCAGACGCCGAAGTGATCGGCAGCAAGCCGCAGCGCTTCGCCATTCATATTCATAGCGCCACCCCGCAGCTAGAAGGCTATCAAGCATTCGCCGCCGTGCGCTCAAAGCTCAAAGGCGAGTCCGCCTACCTAATCGACATCGGCAACCGCACCGTCCTGGTGACTCAAGTCTCGGCCTCAGGCCGCATCCTCAACCGCCGCCCGTTCGACGAGTGCGGCGTCTACGGCATCGCAGACCGGATCGTTAGCCGTGAATCACTCGCCGCCCAGCTCAAGACCCCCCGCCCGCAGCAGGTGATCGACTACCTGCTAGATCAAAAGCACGACACAAACATCAGCGAGCAGATTGCCCCTGACCTATCCGCCAGCCTCGCTGAAGCGATCGCGTTCATCGGCGACGACCGCGCCCAGCGATTCATTCTAGGCGGCGGTGCCAAACTCCCTGGCATCGAGCAGATAGTCGGCGGCAAAGCGCTGAAGCATCCGCAGTGGGCGAACCTAGAAGCGCTGGCCGAAGTCTCAGACGAGCTGCTCAAAGGAGTGAAGTAGTGCGAGAGCAGATCCGCGCCCGCGTTGAGCAGGAGGAGTGGGAAGCACTGAGGCAAGGCGAGGAAGGTAACACCGAGCTGCTCGCCCGCATTGTTCAAGAATGGCAAGCGCAAAAAGTCGTTCTTGCTTCACTGGCAGAGATAGACCCCTCGCCATCGCAAGCGCTGGGCCGACTACTGCTGAGTTACGAGCTGTTACAGCAGGCAACTGTCAGTATTCAACCACCCGCGTCGTTGCCTGTGCCTACTGCACCGCCTGCTGTTAGCGCTACGCCCCTACCGAGGATAGGCGGACTAGAGAACAACTCAGACGACTGGTAAACCAACAGACTTTCAACAACAACGTAAAAAGCGAGCCGTTGCGACAACAACGAACTCGCCGAGGACCATCGCCCGAAACCACAACGAATCAAACAACGGAACCCCCCAATTATGACACTCACAGAAATCCGCGCCGAGCTAGAGCAGCTGGCAGAAAGCGGCTGCACGGCTGCTGACCTAGAGCGCTTGAATAGCGCCTGGTCAGTCATTCGCACTGAGACCCCACAGAGCTATCACGCCGTCATTGATGACCGCTTGACCGCGCTGAGAATGGATGCTGAACTGCCTGCACTATTCAGCGCCACTGAGAACGAAGACTTCACGCTGCATGAGCTGAACGGCTACTGGCACTGGTACAGCCAAGGCCCACAGTTTGGCGATGACTACTGCTCAGAAGACGGCTTTGATACGAAAGCCGCAGCGCTCGCCGATGCGGTGGAATTTCTAACGACGCTCTACAACGCAGGCATTGCCGAGAACGACCTAACCCAACTTCTGCCCGCTACCTCGATCGATATCGAACTCGCCGCCATCAGCCCGTATCAAAGCGGTGTCCACTTCGCCATTTATAAGCAAGAAGACGGCTGGTACTGGCAAGGCTTGTGCCAAGAACCGGACGAGTCAGAGAGATGGTGGAACAGCGAGGATGACTTTGCTCACCTCACCGCCGACAGAGGCTATGGTACCGCCCAGCTTGCTGCCGCCGACTGTCTCTTCTCACTACATACCGAACGCGGCTACAGCGTCGAAGCCGCCGTCACGCTGGTGTACGAGCTAGCGCTACCCATCCATACGGTGATTGAAGAGAATCGCACCGCCGTCACCGACTACATTGAACAGCTCCAAGCCGCCGAATTCGCAGAGCACTGGAGCCGCCTGTGGCCCTCAGACCAGCAAGCGATTGACGCTTCTATCCAGGTACTGCCCGTAGACCGCCGCGAGCAAGCCCGCTACGAGATGGCCTTTCGCACTCAGCCGATGCCGGAGCAGTACTGGCCGAGCAACGCCTAAAGCCTACTCAACCCCTACCCGAGGCGATCCAAGAGATCGCCTCTACTCCCTATGGAAGACACCCCAGATCCACCCCTAGCGCTACCCACCCTGCCGAGCGCTAAACCACCGCAGTCAATCGCCGCCCTGTTCCTAGGACTCTCAGCGACTGCCCTGCTCGTCGGCCTTGGCCTGGGCAGCATCGCCGTCGCCGTTTACACGCAGGATGCCAAGACCCGTCTCACCCAAAGCGACCGCCTAGATCGCCTTGATAGAGAAGCCGCACTCCGCCAGCGCCGCGCCCAGCTGAAACGGGGCTACTCAGCGCCGGTGTGGGTAGCGGATGCCACCTATAGCCCCGGCGTCACCTACGAAGTCAAAGGCGTCAGAGAGATCGAAGTGCCCGTCCTGCTCGGGCCACAGCTAGACACCGCCGTCTGTATCGGCACGCTAGGGCCGGACGGCTTCAGCCAGAACGTAGACGCCCCGCTCTGCCTAGGCTACTAGCGCAGTAGAAACAACAAACAACATCAAGAAACACAGTAAACAACACTCTCAAAACAACAACAATCTATGAGGATCTAGCTCTATGGCCGCTACTACTCGTAAGACCCCACCGCGCCGACCAACCTCAACCCCGCCGCAGGTCACCCCTGCTCAAGACAGCTTTATCGAACTCGTCCTCTACGCCCTGCCGCGCTTCAGCGACCTGCTGCGCCGCATCACCGACATCAAGAACAGCGCCGCTAGCCCGCGCCTCCAGATGTCACCCGCCGTGGCCCTGTGGCTGAGCCTGGCGCTGGTGGGATTAGTGATTAGCGCCAACAGCTACTTTGTCGGCTTTCAAACCTGGCAACCGGACGCCGAGGGCATCACCACCGTCATCCCGCTAGGGCGAACAGACGTGGCCTTTCGCCCGATGGCGCTGTTCCCGCCCGTATTGCTGTGGGTGAGCAAAGTGATCAACTTCTCGATGTGGCTAGTGGGCCTGCTGATACCGGATATTCCCCTGACCAACGGCGCAAGCCCGCAGTGGAATCCCACGGTACGCCCGACCGTATGGAGTTCGGCCACCCTCGCACTCGCTTGGTGGGTCGGTGCCTTTGGCTCGGTCTTGATCTCATCGACGCAAGGACTTTTCACCCGCGCAGTGCCGCTCGGCAAACAGAGAGAATACGCCGCCCGGTTGAATAAAATCTCGAAGATTGACCTGAACCCGAAGGCGATCTCCCCGGCTAGACGAGAAGTGAGAAAAGCGAACAACTACGGCAGGACCGCTATCTGGGGGATGTTCCTAGTCGCATTAGCAGGCTGGGGCTGGGAGATTTTCGTGGCCAACGGCGCACTGGAGGGTACGAACTTCGATCAGACAGCTCGCTGGATCTATGGCCTCGCCTCGACGTTCATGGCGGAGCTGTGCTGGGCGATCGCAGACTTTAGCGCTCAGAAGATCGACCCCGACCTCTAACAAACCGCTAAGCCGTTGCTATTACAACCCCTCTAGTTCCTCTACCCACCAGAGCTTATGGCCTTCACCAGAGAATCGCTTAACGCCGCCATCTCGCTAAAGCTAGCCGACATTGACACTGCCAGCGGTATGCACCGCGCCCTGTTCACCCTGACCCAGGCAGGCGGCATCTGCTGCGCTGCCGGTGCGGTGTTAGTCGCGCCGCTAGCCGTAGAAGTCGCGCTGATAGCAGGCTTTGCCGGTGCCACCCTGTACGGCATCTCACAGCTACTCCAGTCCCAGCGCTTAGGCTACTTTCTGCCCCTGCCCGGCGTGCCGGTGAGCAGTGAACAGTTTGCCTACGTGCCCGGTGTCCTGGTCTCTCAGCTGATGGCCAGCGCTGCGCCCGCCTCCCCTGACCCAGTTGAGATCATCCCGACTGACTGGCTACCGCAGCGCGAACGTCGGATCAACTACTTACTGACCCACGCCGCTGACTTGCTAATCACCGCCGCCGAGAATGCCCAGGACGGCATCAGCTTTGCAGCCATCGTCGATAGCGCGGTGAGAGCTTCTGAGTATGCGATTACCGACGAGCAGATCAACAATCCCGTACTCGCACTAAAGCTGGCCCCGGACGTGCGAGCGCTGATGCAGGGCGATACCTCGAAGCTCGAAGCCAAGCAACGCGCCGCCATCGAAAGCGAGTGGCAAAGAGCCCAGCGCGAACATGCGGCAGGGCTGATCGCGCCCGATGAACTGAAGGCGATCGCGGTGGAAGTCGAGGCGATTGCCCCTGATGTCGTCACTAGCAGCCAGGCGATCGCGCCCACAGCAGCCGATCCTTTATCTGATGCACCAGCTATATCGGCTGATACGCCCGCAGGCGATCGCGTTCGGACTGACTGGCAGGCGGTGTTTGGGTTAGTGAAAGACCAGGACACCTACCCAGCGATCGCAGTCATCGGCGCACAGGGATTAGGAAAAACAACGCTGATCGAATACCTCCTGAGTCTTCTACGCGGCGACAAGATTGTTCTAGATCCGCACTACCAAGCCGGAGCCTGGCCGGGCTGCTTAGTAATTGGCGCAGGTATGGACTACGGAGCTGTGGGCAAAGCCCTGGCCAACCTCAGCGCTGACGTGAAAGAGCGCTACCAACAGCGGGCGACCTTTGCTGGCTACCGGCCCGCGCCGGTAGCACTTGTCCTAGAAGAACAAACCAACTGGGTCGATAAGGTAGAGGGCGCAGGCAAATTCTTGAAAGAAACGCTCTCAGATATCCGCAAAGTCGGCTATCAAACCTTCTCAGTGGCGCATGGTGATACGAATACCGCCCGAGGCGGTGCAAAAGGCACCGCCAAGATGCGCCAGCAGGGAGAGCTGAAGATAGAGATTCGAGAGAAAGGTTTAGTCCGCGTGTCTCTGCGAGGCCGTGACACCTTTCTACTGCGCTACCCCGACCCGTCGCCGTTTACCGCCCGAGCCGGTCATCCCAAGCTGGCGAAAGGCGGCGACCTTGGCCCCGGCTACTGTGGCGCAGATTTGCCCGAGCCAAGCGGTTGGACAGTGCCGCCCGCAGCCCCCGCGCCGCCCGCGCCGAGTCAGTGGGACTTGTGCAAACAGCACAGCTCTATTCCTGGCATGACAGCGGTGATGGAGTGGATCGAGGTGACAAGCAAGACGCAGTTCACCCCCAGAGAAGCACGGGCGAACAAGAAGCTGCGTCCGCTGTTTGCGACCGCCGAGGAGATTAAAACAGTGTTTGAAACGTTAGTTGAGTACCAGCTACTGATCCGCACCGGTGACGATACCTACGAGCGATCGCACGCTTGAGAAGCCTCTGTGGTCATGTGGTTGTGGTTCGTGGTCGACCACAAAAGCCCTGTGGTCAGGCTGTGGTCAACCACCACACGCGGGTTTGAGCGCTGACCACAACCACAAACCACGAGCATGACCACAGGCGAACCACAGCAAAAAGAGAGGCAGCGGAGCCGCCGCCTACAGGACGCGGTCAACCAGCACAACTAGGAATAAACCTGGCTCAGTGACCACAACTAGCGAGCGACTGGCGCGACTTCAAGTCCCTAGGCGGTCTGTAGGATAGAGAGCAACTGATAGTCAAAAAGAGGATGTAATTAGTGAGCGCACCTGACTTCTACGACAACTCACCGCTAGCTGACGCGGAGATAGAGATGGTTGAGCTGCTTACCCCGGCTCAGTGTGAAGCCGTAGCAGCGTGGCTAAAGCGCTATGGCCATGCATTCGCCAGCCAGTCACCCCAGTGTGGCCACACCGTCAGCACCAACTTTGAATATGTCGCCAACCGGCTAAAGGTCCTCGGACAGAGGGGACTGCCAGAGCGCAGCTAAGAACATCCCACTAGCTGATCAGCAATACCCCAGAGAGTATGAGAATGGACGAAGCCCTGCGCCACGTACAGTCCGATCATCAAGTCCCCAACTTTGGGGATAGGCGAATTCGCTACGGGCAGATAGGCAACGACCAGCTGATGTATGTCGATGACTTACCCGTCTATGCGACTGCCCTCGGTCAAAGAGAACCGCTGAGCGACCAAGCCCTCTATCAAGCCTATCTACAGTTTCTGGTAGAGCACGAGAAGCTAACTGAACTCATCCGTCAGGATCTAAAGGAAATGAGAGACTATCCCGAGGCCATCCGCCGCGCCGAACATCAGCTAGAGATGCTGCTAAAACCAGGCGGCGGCGCTGTTTGCAACCTACAAGAGGAACTAGAGACCTGCTGGCTAAGTTTGAAAGCAGACCCCACCGTCACCGACCCCGAAGCGAAGATGGCCGAACTAGGCGAATGGTTTGCAGAAAAGTTCAAAGCGGCGATCGCGCGTGAGATTGCGGCTGACCCCGTTGAGACGGCAGACGACTTATATTCGGAAGAAGAGTGAAACGACTGCCGAGACCTGGGAAGACCTCGGCAGCTAGATTGATTAGAACGAGTGGGACTATCTTTTGAGTCTCGCTAATTAGCTTTTGCCGCGTGCGTCGCGGTTATAGCGCACCAACTCGATGAAGCTAGTGCCTTCACCCAGTTCTTGCGGCGTCGAAGCCTGTGCCTGAGCAGCCGGTGCGAGGGCAGCTGCACTGAGTAGTAGAGCGAAAGCGGAAAGGGCAATGCGTTTCATGGTTGAAGTCTCCTTAGCGTGAAGCTGATGTCTAACCGGCAGTTGGTTTGAGTGCCGATTGCTTTGATGCTTTTAGAATGGCAGGGCTGTCTGAGCGGGTGCTAAAGAGAGGCTGAAGCTTAGTTTATGAGTATGGGAAGAGAGCCTGAAAAGAGGCTGAGGTTACTCTCATAAATGTCAGTAACAGTCATCTAAGGCCGCTGCGGGTAAAGCCGGAACGCACAATATCAGCACTAGCAAAGTCGCCCCAAGCGCCCCCGTGATAGCTGTAGAGTTTCTGAAAATTAGAGCTACGTCATCGGGTCTCTGGTACGCTTTCAGCGTACTGACCTAGCGATACCCCACCGCCGGTCACCAGCTCCCTGCGACTAGCACTGCTATGGCTCAATCCAATCGCCCCACCCCGAACTGGCAACCGCTGAGTATGCTACCGATGCTGGCGGACATGCTGTCTGCCCAGGTAGAAGAAGTGGATACTCAGCTAGAGAGTCTACGAGCGGCTCAAGCACGTCCCCACGTTCTAGACGACTACACTGTAGGCCGAGTGCTCAAAGTGTATGGCGAGCAGCAGGACTTTCTATGGGTGTACGAAGCCCAGGTAGAGCGCTGGCAGCAAGAATCACTGACTGACCAGCAGCGGCAGCAGACGGCGCAGATGGCCGCGCAGCTGACGCAGCTGACGCCGAAGTTAAAGGAAATCTTGGCGATCGCGGAAGACCTGAAAGATAAGACGATTGAGTCAGTCTTAGGCAAAAGCGATCTTGAAGTCGCGCTAGATGTGCTCTCGGGCAAGCTGAAGCCACCGATTTAAGGAGGGGATCGCGTGAATGATTTGCACCATACACGTGCATACTCTAAGACTGGATGTCCCGTTTTCGACAAGCCGCCTCCAGATATCGATGGTGCGGTTGACCTTCAGAAGCATCATATATGGGCTCTGATTGTAGATAGGACATATCAGAGAAGCTGACAACTGATCCGGTTGTTCCAATGAATCCGCCATTGCGTAGTTGCTCAACTCTCATTGTGTCGCAGTCACCCTTAAAGCGAGCGTACTGTAAGTCAAACTCAGCCAGGATATCGAAAGTTACGATGTTCTCATCTTGCTGAACCAGATCAGCAGCAATATAATAGTCCGGTTCAACTTCTTCCCAGTCGGTATGACCTAGATCTTCAGTCATAGGCTCACTTGCAAAACCAGCTGTTGGCTGAAATATGACAGTCGAAATCGCAACTACAAGGCATTCGAGAAATCGTTGATAGGTAAGCTGTGTTTTCATCCTGTTTTGAGTCTGTTGGTGGGGCTAACCGAACGTTCTACTAATACGGAACCACTACGGGTCATCGGCAGGCTTAACGTCCGTATAGTCAATCAAGCCGCTCATTTTGCCTAATTCACTTGGGCACCTCAATATGGAAATTGCAGGTTGCTTTGCCTACATCCTGACAAGCCTTCAGTTCATCCTCGTTCCAGCGTTGAATATCACTCCAGGTAGAAGTAGCCAGCATCTGCCGACTAGTCACCCAGCCGCCCAGCCAAGCAATCGAGGCAAGCGAGAGTGCCGCTAAACAAGCGTAGGCAACCGCCTCCCAGTAATGCTTTTCTCTGACGCCCTTGATAACCTCCTTTACCTGCAAATTAGCGCCCTCCTGCGCCGCCGCAATATTCTTTGCCACCGAAGCAGCTGCCTGAGTATGCAGCGCCCGCTCCTGCTGTTTTGCTGACTCAGCCGCCTGCTGCGCGATCGCCTTACGCTCATTGGATAGCAGTTTTACCGCCGCCTGTCGTTCATCCGCCAACAACTGCCGTAGGCTATCCCTTTCTTGCGTCATTACCTGAAGCATCGCCTGTCGCTCATCAGCCAACACATCCTGCGCCTGCGCCGTACCCAGTTCAAAGATCGCCTGCGCCTCAGCTAGATAGTCATCAGCCCGCTCGCCCGCCTGCGTCCCTCTAGCCGCTGCCGCATTAAGCGCTACCTCCATCGTTTTCCAACGCCCTTCCAAACGCTGCGTTATCTCCTCCATCTCCCGTCTAATTTTCTCAGGATAAACATCGAGTACCCGATCAATTCGACAGACCACCAGCGGCACCGCAAAGCCAGGGTCATTCTCGTCCCAATGGAAACGCCGCCCTAGATTCAATAGCTGAAGCTGAAACTCAGTCGGATTATTCGCCAGCAGAAAATCAACCGCGCTCATCCCCTCCTCGTAGTGCCATTCCTGATTCATAGTCCCAGTAACCCATTCGTTAACGTTATCTGCTGCTCAAAATGATTACGCCATTGCTTCACCTTGCGAGCATTGGCATAGTGCGACTTATCCTTCGCTACCGTCGCCTCAAAGAAAGTGAGATCACCCTCATCGACATAGTCGTAAGCATCCTCATACAGCTCACGCATCTCAATAATCACCCCACCCTTATCCAACAGCCGCTGCTTCGTCTTGGACTTATCAAAAGACCTGAACTTATTCGCCGCCCCGTAGAAGAGATTCTTCACCACCACATAGTTCACGCCATACCCCTCCGTGAGGTCTAGCGTCTCCTTGAGTTGATTGACCGCATCCTTAGTGCGACTAAGCACAGAAACCACCGTCATCTGATAGCCCAGTTCAGTTACCGCTGAAAGAAAGCCGATCTCCTCTTCCAACATCGTCAGAAAGTTACCCGGCCCCCCAGGCAGATCAACCAGAACAAGCGGCGTTTTGAATGCCGCCATCTCATTAATGATTTCATCACCGCCATCGCGTTGTGTGACATCGACCCGCCTCACCCCACTGCCAGTATTCTTGTAGTGCCGATGGAGCTGTGCGTTTTTGCGGTCGCCATCAAAAGCAGCAGAGTTAACCTGCTTAGTAACCAAAAGATCGTTGAAGCCGCGAGCGAAAGTAGTCTTACCCGTACCCCCCTTATCACCCAGCACACAAATCAGTCGAGGTTGCTGGTCGACCTGTCCCTGCCGATCGCCTATCTGCTCATCCGATACCTGCTCATCCAATACTTGCTTATGCGATACCTGCTCCTCACTCATCAATCTACAGATCCTCAGCTATCTCTAGAAACCCATCAGGGGTTCTGTCAGGAGCCTTCCGAACCCGACTAGCCACACTACTGTTTGAAGTCTCCAAAGCTTCTCCATCCTGACTAGTCCTTCTAGCCGCCACCGAAACCGCCGAGCGACCTACTCCATTAGATGCCTTCGTCTCGGGCTTTTTCTTCTTCGCTTTCTTCCGAGAGCGTTTAGCCGATGTCGGCACCGGACCCGTACCATGTTCACGGCGATAGGCATTGACATACTGCTTGAGCGAACCCGGTGCAATATCAAGCCCCAGCACCTTCAGCTTTTCTGCCACCTGCTCATAAGGATGCGCCTCTAACGCCGCTTCAATCTCATCAATCATTGCCACCACCGCCTGCTTTTTTGAGAAGCGAGTCCTTGGCGTCTTAGCAAAGTCCATTAGCGCTGATTGCCAGTCGCTAATTTGTTCAAGCGAATAGATCGTCTCAGCCATAGCGATGTATCAAAAGAAATCGATACCTATGGTTTTATACTGAGAGCCAATAGACCGGAATGTAATACATAGATACTTGTAACTAAACTTAGTAAAGTGAGCTAGGTCACAAAGTAATACATAGCCATAACATCAGCCGTAACGCTTTAATGATCCGCCAACTAATTAAACAAAGCGCTTTGCCCACGTAAGCAGCTAGCATCCACAGCAAAAGCCAGATGGGAGCATCAAAACCTGCCACACAAGCTGCGCCCACCCTATCTACGTCTCGTAGGATTCACACAGTATTCACAGGGTGGACTCCGCAAGAGTTCAGACAACACGCCCATTAAAAATGGTAAAGCCGCCGCAATCCCAACAACCACAGTTGATATAACAGATCAAAGCCTAAACCCATCAAAATGCTCAGTCTAGCCAACGTCAGCGCCTCGCAAGCGGAAAACTACTACGAAAGCGACGACTACTACACGCAAGGCGATCCAGACCTGCAAAGCGATAGCCAATGGCAAGGCAGCGGAGCCGAAAATCTAGACCTAGAAGGCCCCGTCGATAAAGCCGTATTCCAACAGCTCCTGCACGGCCAAACCCCAGACGGCAAATCGCTGCATTCAAAAGCGATCAAAGCAGACAATCACCGGGCAGCAACGGACTACACCTTCAGCGCCCCAAAGAGCGTCAGCATCGCCGCGCTAATCCAGAAAGACAAGCGCGTCATCCAAGCGCACGACCAGGCCGTCAAAACCGCGCTCGCCGTCCTCGAAAACCGCTACGCGCAAACCAGAGTCAGACGCGGCCCCGGCATCCGCGAAAAGCTAAACACGAACAACCTGATCGCCGCCACCTTCCGCCACGAAACCAGCCGCGAACAAGACCCGCAGCTGCACACCCACTGCGTCGTGATTAACGCCACCCAAATGGAGACCGGCAAGTGGCAAAGCCTGAGCAACGAAGCCGTGCTGAATAACCAGAAGCTACTCGGCGAGATCTACCAGAACGAACTGGCCCATCAGCTACGCAAACACGGCTATGAAATCGAACCAAACGGCAGCGGTCAGTTTGAAGTCAAAGGCTACGAGCAACCGCTGCTCGATCTATTCAGTACGAGAACGCAGCAGATAGAGGCGTACATCGAGCGCTGGGAAGCGGCTATTAAAGAGAGCGGTGGCAAGCCGCTCAACGCCACCCAAAAGAAGCAGGCAACTCTAGCTACCAGACTACGCAAAAAGAGCGTCCCGAGAGAGGTACTTTTGAACGGCTGGCACCGGGCGATCTCGTCAGGAGAAGTGACCCTACCCGCCACACCAGAAGCTGCAATGAAAGAACCCGGCAACCAAGCGCCGACAGCCGCCATAGAAGGAGTGAACCACGCCAGCGAAAGAGAGAGCGTATTCAAGCGAGAAAAGGCCGAACGATTCGCCCTAGAACACCACCTGGGCGAGCAGTCTTTTAGCGAGCTGCAAACGGCGATGACAGAAGCAGGACTACTGTCTGCTAAGCACCGCTATACGACCCAAACTGCTATCGAACGTGAACTCGATACGATAGCGATGATGGAGCGCGGCCAGGGTAAAGAAAACGCCATTGCCAGCGAAGAAAAATTAAGGCAGCTACTAAGCCAAGAAACATCGCTTACCGAAGGGCAACAACAGGCGATCCAAACGACCGCGACAACGACCGATCAGTTCATCGCATGGCAGGGGGTCGCTGGTGCGGGTAAAACCTACAGCCTGAAGCTGGTTGCCCAGCTAGCCAAAGAGCAGGGATATGAAGTCACCGGCTACGCCCCCAGCGCCCAGGCCGCGAACACGCTCAGCGAAGAAGCGAACATCGAAAGTAACACCGTCGCTAGACTGCTCCATAGCCAAGGTAAAAGCGATCGCACTAGCACTACTCCAAAGCAACCGATCTGGATCGTCGATGAAGCCGGACTACTGAGCGCCAAAGATGCCCATGCGCTACTCAAAAAAGCGCAGACGCAGAATGCCAGAATCATCCTAGTTGGCGACATCCGTCAGCTCTCAGCAGTAGAAGCGGGAAACCCGTTCAAGTCACTCCAGAATGCAGGCATCCAGACCGCCTACCTAGAAGAGTCACGCCGACAGAAAACAGAAGCCCTCCGCGCCGCTGTTGTGTGTCTATCCGCAGGTCAGCAGCGTGAAGGACTAGAGCGACTCGATAGCGCTCGAATGGTGAAGGAGATTGCTGACGGTCAGGAGCGCCACCGCCAGGTTGTAGAAGAGTATATGCAGCTATCGCCAGAGGCCAGGAAGAAGACGTTGATACTGAGCGGTACGAACGCAGAACGACTAGCGTTGACAGCACAGCTTAGAGCAGCGCTACAGGCAGAAGGAAGTCTAGGCGCTGATGTCTACCAACTGCAATCTCTACGAGCGCTCGATAGAACCCAACCACAGCTGAAGTATGCCTGCGTCTACGCGGAAGGTGAAGTGGTTGTACCCGTACGCGACTATCGGCGCTATGGACTGAAGAAGAACGCGCAGTATACGGTTATCAGCACAGACATAGAGTGCAACCAGGTCACGGTTGCAGCCCCAGACGGCAGCGTCATCACCTTTGACCCGTCGAAGTGCGCCGATAAGACAACCTACGCGGTGCAGGCGATTGCGATCTCGCAAGGCGATCAGCTCAGGTGGACGCGCAACGACAAGAGCCAGGGTGTCAGGAACGGTCAGCTGGTCACTGTTGAAGCTATAGACGCGAAAGGCACCGCCACGCTTAGAGATGCCAAAGGCGAAGTCTCGACCGTAGCGCTAAGCGGCCAGCAGTACCTGGACTATGCGCTAGTGAGTACGACCTACAGCAGCCAAGGAAAGACCGCAGACCAGGTGCTAGTGGCCATCGATAGCACGATTAGCAAAGAGGGTTTGTATGTGGCGGTATCGAGAGCGAAGCAGAAGCTGAGTTTGTACACCGCCGATAAGCAGAAGCTGTTCAAACAAGCCGAGCGTTCTGCTGCGAAAGAGAACCCGAGTGACTACCTGAAGTTGTTCAATCTAGTGAAACCTGACCTAGTGAATCCTGATGCCGAGAACGAGAAAGCCGCCGACCCCGCCCGAGCACTACGAAGTGCAGATCAATCCGAACACCTTGGCGATCGCACTGGAAAGTGCGTTGCGATCGGCCACCGCGCCGCTGTACGAAGAGATAGCGCAGCTCAAAGCAGAAGTGAGTCAGCTACGGAGCGAGCAAGCGGACTCACACCGGAGTATGTCGCAGCTGTTAGAAGTGTGGTCACAGGAATTGAAGAGCGCCGTAGAGCCGAGGAACTCGAAGGGCAAGCCGAGCGGATTGGAGCAGCAGCTGAAGCGATTGACAGCGGCGCTAGGCAGTTGGAGCTTACAGCAGCGGCGATTGCAGGACTCAATGAACAGGTTGACAGAAAAGCTCAGAGACTGAATAGGCGCAGGCGATTGTCAGAACGAACAAACGTGGGTGGAGTCGCAGAAGCTGTGCTCAAAGGGTTCGATCCTGAGCTGGTAGCGCGAGCTAGAGACCGCATTGCTGAGGGTAAAGCACCAGAGCCGCCGAAGCATCGGCAGCAGCAGCGTGAAGTGTATCAGCAGTATGCGGCAAAGTATGGCGATCGCCCGCCAAGAGAATGCGATCGCCTAGTGGCCTGTCAGCTGATGGACAAGCTGCTCAAAGCGCGAGGCGCTCAGCAGCTCACCCAAGACGAACAGGTACGTGTGGGTCGTGTTCTCATCGAAAGCCCAACATCACAGGAGCTGAAGCAGTTACAGGGAAGAGAGGCGAGCATTGCGTATGTGACTGAGGTGATCAGTGTGGCACAGCCGATAGTTGAGCGAGCGCAACGAACTAGACGTTCGCAGCAGAAAAGCCGTGATCAGGGGATGGAACTCTAACTTCTCGCTTCGGTGGGGATATAAGGCTTCGTTGCCCTCGACCTCAATAGTCGACAAAATGAATGGGGCTGGGCACGCTGCCCCTAGATCCGGACTGCCACTCTGCGTAATCTGTATGCGTCCTCTCGTTTCCCTGATAACCACGGTTCACAACAGAGAAGACTACCTAGCTCAATCCATAGAAAGTGCCTTAGCCCAACGCGAACAAAACTTTGAGCTAATCATCTTAGACGACGGGTCGCAGGATCGCTCTGTCGAAATTGCCCAAACCTACGCCCAAAGAGATAATCGCATCCGCTTTATCAAAGCGAAGCATCAGGGTAGAGGTCAGGCACTAGCGACTGCCTTCAGCTTTGCTAGCGGTAAGTACCTAGCGCTTCTAGATAG
>NZ_JADEXO010000090.1 GCF_015207105.1 cf. Phormidesmis sp. LEGE 11477 | reverse complement strand
ACAGATTCATATTCTAGTCTTTGCAGTGCTTACTGAATACTATGCTGAGTCTACTATTTCTCCGTTGGAGTAGAAAGCTAGCGGCAACCCCCCTCTTCATTCATTCTCAAAGGTTTTGTCCTGTACTGAGGCTACGAACAAATCTGTTCTGAACTCCTCTCAATTTGCCCACTCTAGCGATAGCTTCCGCTGAGACTTTACACAGTCTTTCAAATAGAGATTAATCAACGTTTTGTACGGAATGCTGGTCTCTTCAGCTAACTTTTGGAAATAGTTAACGATTTCTGCTTCTAACTGAATTGTTTCTTGCTTCTGAAATTTTTCAGCGTACGGATTGGGAATAGACTTAGAGAAATCGTACTCTGTTCTCATCCTAGAAACCTCTGATATTGTTGCTTTTCTTGTTTATTAGCTTTTCTAGCGGAGATAATGCGAATGGTATCGTCACCATAACGGTATACATGACATACAACCAGAATCCTCAAAACGGTGCTGACACCCAGTAGCACATATCGCTCTTCTTCTTGTGAATGGTCAGGATCGTATAGCAAACGGGCATTAGTGTCCTCAAAGGCCGTCTTTGCTTCTTCAAATGATATACCGTGCTTTCGTTCATTTTGCCGTGCTTTTTGTCCATCCCATTCAAAAGAGAGTGTGCTCATATTTCTACAATTCTAGCAAGGGTTCTACCTATCGTCGTTTCCTTAGACAACTTGTAGCAATCAACTAATGTGGTGCCACTATGTCCCAATAGCCACGTTGGCCTGTTGCTCTCAGGTAGCAAGAAGCCTGCGTTAAGTTATAGGAATAAGGAAATAGTCAGTGTTTGTGATCGCGATACCCTAAAGATGACTGTTCGTCTGTTTGACTGCCGTTTATCTTTTGATTGTCTTCCTATGTCCGACGCTATTTCTGCAATCAACGATAGCGAAACCCTTATCAAAGCCTATCAGGCGGGTCAGCGTAATTTTACGAATCTCGATCTGGCCTCGGCTGAGCTGAGCGGGGCCTATCTACAAGGGGCCGATCTGAGCTACGCCGATCTGAGCGAAGCCAATCTCAGCGGGGCTCACTTGCGCGGCACTGACTTGAGCTATGCTCGCCTATCCGAGGCTAATTTAGCTCAGGCCGACTTACGCGGGGCGATGCTGCTGGGCACGGATCTACGAGGGGCTAACCTCCAAGACGCGCTGCTAGCCGCCGCCGATTATGACCCAGAAGAGACCCATTTCCCCACCGGGTTCGACCCTAAAGCCGCCAACATGCGCCCAGATCGACCTGCCTAGCTCGCCGCTAGCTCACCACTAGATCCGATAGAGGCCGCTTCATCTCCGTCGCTAATGCCTGCCGCTAATGCCTGTCTAGAGAAAGCTGCGGCGATACTCGCTCGCCTGCTGACCCCAAGATTTCTGCTGGCAACTCTATCTCAAGCAGCCTCAAAGCGTTTTGCAGCGCCTGATGGCAGGTCGGCACAAAATTCTGTTCAGGCAGCACGGCCTGTAGCTTGAATCGCCGCAGTCGCTCTTTGACCTGGCCTTCTGAGCCGACGATAAAGACTTTCCCCTGGTGGTGGCGCTGAGCGGCTCTGATTTCAGAATCAATGTTTAAAGAAGCCGTCACCCCCAGCAGCGGCACCTGACTAAAATCTAGAATCAAGGCGTCGTAGCGCTTGCTCATGTAGTGGGCGATGGTTCTAGCCGCGCCAAAGCTCATCGGGCCGCTCATTTGGATCAGCAAGATGCGATCGCCTGCTAGCCGAAGCAGTTGCTGCTCTGCTGGCGTCAAAATCACATTGGCATCTTCGTCGGGATGGGTAATCGCCCGCACCTGCTCAGATTGAATGCTGCTAAGTCGATGAATAGTTAGCATGTTGGCAACAAAAGCGCCCGCGACCACCGCCGTAATCAAATCGACAAAAACCGTCAAAAACAGCACACCATAGGTGACCAAGGCCGCTCGCATAGACACCTGAGCGACCCGCCATAGAAAGCCCCAGTCAATAATCTTGATCCCTACTTTGATTAAGATCCCAGCTAGCACGGCATGGGGAATCTGAGCAGTCACGCCGCCTGCCCACAGCACAATGCACAGCAGGACTAGGGCGTGAAACATTCCCGACAGCGGCGATCGCCCGC
Source organism: cf. Phormidesmis sp. LEGE 11477 (assembly GCF_015207105.1). Taxonomy (GTDB): domain Bacteria; phylum Cyanobacteriota; class Cyanobacteriia; order Phormidesmidales; family Phormidesmidaceae; genus Phormidesmis. The sequence continues at coordinate 24,617 of NZ_JADEXO010000090.1, read as the reverse complement.
CAGCCTGCACGTTGATCACCGTCCGCATAGTTGCGCCTGCGCCCGGCAGTCCGCCAAACAGCCCAGACATCAGATTACCAATCCCCTGACCGATCAGCTCTTGCTCAGAATCGTGACGAGTATGGGTGATATTATCAGCGACCAAAGAGGTCAGCAGCGAGTCAATCGCACCTAAGATTGACAGCATCAGGCCATAGCCAACAATATCTTCAATCTGGCTGAGGCCCAGCTGAGGCCACTGCAAAGTGGGAAATCCCGATGGAATCTCTTCAATGCGAGGAATATCACTGTTAGGAAACACCAGAACCGCCAAGCTAGTGCAGACAATCAGCGCGACTAGTGGGGATGGCACAATGCGTCCTAGTTTGCCACGCCAGCCGAATACGATAACAAGGGTTAATAGCCCCAACCCGGTAGCGACAGGCTTGGGATTAGCTAAAGCCTCAGGTAGCTGCTGCAGCGCCGCCACCACGCCATCCGACGCTGGCTGTCCAACTAAGGGGGCAATCTGTAGCGCGATGATAATTGCCCCGATCCCAGACATAAAGCCAGAGATGACGGTATAGGGCATCAGGGTAATGAACTGTCCTAAACGCAATACCCCAAATAAAATTTGGAAGAGGCCACTGAGCATCACCGCCGTAAAAGCCATCGCCAAACCGCTTTCGGGGTTGGCCGCAATCAGCTTAGTAAAGACCGTCGCCATCACCACCGTCATTGGCCCGGTCGGACCCGTCACCTGGGAAGGCGTACCGCCAAACAGGGCCGCAAAAAAGCCAGTAAACACAGCGCCATAGAGCCCTGCGGTAGCCCCCGCGCCTGAAGACACACCGAAGGCCAATGCCAACGGCAATGCCACAATTGCGGCAGTCAGCCCCCCAAATAGATCCCCTCGCACATTGTTAAAAAGGTTGTCAAGCTGTAAACGACGGGCTAGTTGCACAAAAAACACCTCAACTAATCGTCCGCCACCAGCCTACAGGAACGATGAGTCAATACTCCGCTCGTTCGAGGCTGCGAAAGCGATTTTTTTGTTTTCACTTCTCATCAGACAAAACTAAGTCGGACCGGGTCTGTGCTACAAAGTACACTTTCACTCTGGTTAGCGCTGAGTTTCCTATAGATTTCTTTCCAATGCGTTTACGAAGTAGGCAACTGTTTACGAAATAGACGGCGACGAAGCAGGTAGCACCCGCTTTTCGATAACGCCATGCACGCCCCAATTCCCGTCTACTACCTGAGTCACGCCAAAGTCAACGGCTACTGACATCAGCGAAACTGCCTCATCTTCAGACAGGCCCTGCGTTGTCATTAAAAACTGACGCATTTTGCGAAAGGCATCGCGCATTGCCCCATCGACAGAAGAGTTTTCAAAGATAGCGGACTGAGCATTTTCTCCTAGTTCGGTGAGATAGTCGGCGTAGCTAAAGCCGTGAACCACATACTCGCTTTGCGTTTCTAACAGCGGGTAGTCCAATGCTTCAAGAACTGTTCCGCTCAAATCTGCTTGCTTATGAACAACAACTTTAATCAGGCCGGTTAGAGAAGTTTCTATGGCAGTTCCAGACAGCTCCGAATCGCCCTGCGCCGCATGGGGATCGCCTAGCGACAGCAGTCCACCTGCAACCGCAACCGGGTAATACACTGTCGCGCCCTTACCAATTCGCCAGTTGTCGATATTTCCGCCGAAGTAACTAGGTGGAATCGAATTGACTAGATCAGTGGCGTCAGGCGCTAAGCCGATCGTGCCAAAGTGAGTGCGAACCGGAATCCGCACGCCTTCTAGCACTTCAAAGTTTGGATCGATGGTGCTGTGATCGACTGGCACGCCAGGATAGTCGATCGTTTCATGAACAACGCCGTCGGGATCGGTTTGCGGCGTCCAGCGATAGCTATATAGCGCATCTGCCCAGTCTTCCTCGCTAGTCGTATCCATTTCATAGATAGTGATCACCTCACGCGGTTTGGGCTCTTCGATCAGATCTTGATAGTGATAGCCCCACCAGGCCGCTGCGTTACTGCCAAAGGTTTTGCCTTCATGTTCGGCGCTGCCACTAGGTCGAAGCGCCACATCCAAAATCTGTACTTCTAGGACATCTCCTGGCTCAGCGTCATTCACGTAGATAGGGCCAGTCAAAATATGAACGCCATAGCCTGCGCCTGCGCCGACTTCAGCATCCATTGGCCCAGCGCCGCGTCGATCCACGCCCTTAACCCCTGGGCTCCAGGCAAAAACACTTTCTGCGCCCGGATCGCCTATCACCATTCGCTCGGCGTCATCATTCGCGTGGTGGGTCAATGTCTCTACTGTCACCACATCACCAGAATTCACCGTTAGCTTAGGCGCTAGTGACTGGCTAAAGTAGCCCCAGTGAACTGTATCTGCATTGGCAGGCAGATAGTGCTTCTGAGGCGTTGCTGCGAATACTTTTCCATGACCAAAGAAACTGTAATCAAAAAGCAAACTGCTCAGACTCAATGCGATCGCAATCCCCAACCCTAATAGTCCATACACCCAGCGCCGCGACAGATTCCAGTTCATCAACCCACTCCCTACTCATCACAAAATAGCTGGAGCCATCGTAAGGGCGCATACTGGCGAACAATTGTATCGTTCTATACCGCGTGCTCAACACAGCAAAATCTATACCGCGTGCTCAGCACGACAAAAAACGTCATCTAGAAGGTTTTCCAATCAATGATCGAGAAAACGATAGTCAAGAAAATGAAAAGGCTCAACAAAGTTGCGTTGTGTCTGCGTTATATCAAAGTTATGTTGTATCAGGGTATTGCTCACGCTATAACCAGAATATAACTACAACAATTCCCTCGCCAGCTAAGGGTTGGCGAGGGAATCAGCTTTGTTGCTCAGCTAATCAGCGCCTATCCAATCCTAATCGAAGACTGACTGCTCAACCGATCCAAGACCACATCGACCATCCGTCTTTGCTCTTCAACCCGAAGCTCTGAAATGCGCTGTGCTAGCGGTTCGCTAGTTATATTGCGTAAGAAAGCAGGATTCTCTTCAATTTCTGCAAAGATGCGCTCTCGGCTAGGGAGTACTACAGGTCTTTTCAAGGGTTCTGAAGTAACAACTGTCTCTAGCGTTACCTCAGCGCCACCGGTCGCTAGGGGTAGGCTATAAGAAAACTGATCGTAGTCTCCTACTTCAGGAGGAACGTCTTCACCTTGAGGTAAGAAGGTGCCTCGCTGTTGGGCAGATAGCACCAGTGTCCTCTTCACTGAAGAGGACTTACCGCTTAAAGGATTAGTCGATGAGGTAATAGAAAGCCTGACATAGCCTCGAATCTCAGTGTTGCGAGCTGGAATCACCTTTTCTTCTCTGACATCTGGTAGCAGCAAAAATAAACCCGTATCTAGCGGCCCAAGATCAAAGCTATAGTTTCGCAAACAGGGCAGCCCTGAAGATGGGCTCAGTTCATCGTTTGTTCCGTCTACGTCCCAGAAAGCAACAATAGGGCTAGATCTAAAGTCAGGGGTCTGGGCTTTAAAGGAGAGTTGGATCTGTAGGGCGCTGAGGCTAGGGTTTGAAATGGTAAGGAAGTAACCTTGAATAACGGTGCGATTGGGTGCGTCCGGGGTATCGATAATTGGGCGTACCAATAGTTCATAGGTAGAAAGGTTGATAGTTTCAATCATGGAATTTTCTCTTATTTCATGTTTTTTAGGTGAGATTGAAGCTGTATGAGATTAATGAACTTGGACGCAGAACGCATATAGCGGTGTTACAGCATAGTGACCACAGCCGCTGTCAAATTCTTTACTATTTGCGTTGTGAACTGTCTCAGATTCTTAAGCCAGGAATTCACTCTCATATATTCACTCTCATACCTAAGTTAGACAAAACAAAGGGGAAAGGCAGTACCCACGTGGGTACTGTGACTAAAAGAGAGTATATACACACTGTTCTTTGCTTTGAGATGTGGTAGTCGGACTCGTCGTCAAAGTAGGAGTCAAAGTGGGAACGGTCAAGGCGATCGCGATGACGCAGCCGCTGTCTTATCAGAATTATTTGTTGAGCGTACGTTGCTTGCTGATACTATGCAAAGAGCAGACGCCCTTTAGAAAAGCCTATGGAGCCTTTTCGACTGTTGGCCTATGCACTCATCTCTAGCCCATCAGTTTTGATAGCCTCTCTTTCAAGCCTCCTGCCCTATGTCTGATACGCCCGACTCTACGCCCCCAGAGCAGGCACCAGATCCGTCTTCTCAGCGTCGTTCTCATCGCCTACGCAATACACTCTTGGCGATCGCGGGCGGGGTAGGCGTCATCACAGTCGTGGGCGGCGTTGTCTTTTATATCTGGGGTAATCGCATTGTGACGGCGCTGCTATTGCCGCGAGTGACTGCCGCTGTCGATGAAGCGATTGACCGTCCGACTGAGCTAGGCGATGTGGAAGGATTGACCTTTTGGGGGGTGCGCCTAGGTCGGTCTGTGATTCCGCCTACTGAAACCGACCAGTCTTCGATTACGGTAGACGAGATCGAGGTGAAAATTGGGCTGCGATCGCTGATCTTTCAACAAATTGCCAAGTCAGAAGTCGTGCTGGTACGACCCAACGTCTCGCTGGTGCAGGCAGAAGACGGTAGCTGGACTGACTTTGAGCTGCCGGAAGCCGACGAGACAGAATCACGCATCAAGTCAGAAATCCAGTCAATTAAGATTGAGGACGCTAGGGTTACGGCGGTTCCTTTTACCGATCCAGATGCGGCAGCAATCGTGCCACGTCAGGCACTTCAGGTTCAAGATACCGATGTTCTCATTGAGTTTTTTGGAGAGGGAGCCAGAGAGCTGACCTTTGACGCAGCTGGCGAGATAGAGTCTGGTGAGCTTGAAACTGGCACGCTTGAAACTGGCAGATTCGAGTTGAACGGCGAAGGCAATCTCGACACGCAGGCGTTCAAAGCAGCGGTGCAAATTGACGATATCCCTGTCACAGGCGTCAATATCTTTTTGCCTGAGTCGCTGGGTTTAGTCTCAGGCGCTCTAGACGGTAATCTGACGCTAGCTACGGCTTTGGTAGAGGGCGGTCTAGACGAAGACATTACCGACATCAGAGGAGTGGCTTCTTTGCAAAACGGAGAACTGCGAACCAGTCAGCTAGCTGCGCCCGTCGAGGATATCCGTTCTCAGCTTGTTTTCAGAGGCCAGAGCGTCACGGTAGAAGACACTGGCTTAGAGCTAGACGATGTGGTTTTAAGTGCGTCAGGCGATGTGGATTGGACAGAAGGCTATGATCTGAGCGCCCAGATTCCAGCGATTTCTTTGGCCAAGATGCAGGCGCTAGGCGGCTTCGATCTACCAGTTGTAGCAGAAGGCGCGTTTGGGCTAGAGGTTCAAGTCACTGGAGAGCTAGATCAGCCTCAAGCGCAGGGGCGGCTGGCTAGCTTGAGCCCTGTGCAGATTGACCGCCTAGGCTTACAGTCGGCGACGGCTGACTTTGCGGTGACGCGATCGCAATTCGATCTCAACCAGCTGCGGCTATTGCCTCAAGTCGGTGGACTCGTCGTTGCTAGCGGCCAGCTCGATCTATCAGACCTAGACGATCTGACCTTTGACCTAGAGGCCGCAGCCAGCGATTTGCCTGCCGATACCGTAGCCCAGATCTATGACGTTCAGGTACCAGACAATCTTACCATCGGCGATCTTAGCGCCGACATTCAGTCCAGCGGCAGTCTAGACTCCCCGGTTGCCACTGCTCAATTTCAGCTATCGGCATCCGACTTTCCAGGAACGGGAGAACTAGTGCTAGCCAACAATACGCTGACGCTAGACAACGCCCAGCTGCAGGTTAGTGGCGGCACACTGAGCGCTGCTGCCGTGCTCGATTTGGACACTCTGATCTTTGAGCTAGATGCCCAAGCCACGAGTATTGCAACAGACGCGCTAGCTCAGACCTATGGCATCGCCGTACCAGAAGACATTGTAATCGGCAATCTCAGCGCCGATATCAACGCGGCAGGAGAGCTGCGATCGCCCACCGCCTTTGCCAGATTTCAGCTTTCAGAATCCGACTTTCCAGGCACCGGAGAAATTGCCTTTGATAACAACGTTCTGACGCTAGACAATACGCAGCTACAGGTCGCCGACGGTACGCTGAATGCCACCGCACTGCTGGACATAGACAGTCGCAATTTCCAGGCCGATATCGCCACGCGGCGCATTCCAATCCAACAATTTACTAATCAAGCAGAAGGTCTGCTGAGCGCGGATATTGCGGCCTCTGGTAATCTAGACGCGCTCGATGCTGACAGTATTCAAGTATCTGGAGAAGCTGCGATCGCCAACGCCCAAGTTCAGCTTACTGCCACTAGCGAGCCGCTACTAGAGCGCGGCGACTGGACCACCGCCTTCGCGCTACAGGGCAATACCCTCGCCATCGATTACTTCAACGCGCCTGGCGTCTACGCAGACGGCACCATTGGCCTAGATCTCGATCGGTCTAATCCTATCGGCGATCTCAACCTATCTGTTGCACTTGAGTCAGTCGATCTTCAGCCGCTCAATAGCTTTATCCCGGCCACAGCCAGTGACTACGCCCGAGTCGATGGATTTGCCAGCTTTGAAGGTCAGGTTCTAGGCACGCTCTTTGATCCGCAGGTCATCGGCGACGCTCGGCTAAATAACTTTGCGGTCAACGAGCTGTTGTTTGAACCGATCAGCGGCCCGGTAGCATTCTCTCTTTCAGAAGGTGGCCGAGTAGATTTGCGAGGAACAGAAGATCGACTTCAGCTAGCGCTAGGCGGCTCGTCTGAGGAAGCTTTGCTCGATCGGCCTCTCGCTTTTGAAGTGCGGAACTTGGGATTTGTCGCTGAAGGATCGGGAGAGAACAGCCAGTTTCAGGCCAGCGTACTGCAGCTACCGCTCGAACTGTTGGACATTCGACCAGCGGTGCAATACGGCTTTGGCACAGTGACGGGTCGTTTAGATGCCAATCTAGAAGCCGATCTGACTAACTTGGACAACCCGATTGTCTCTGGTGAGCTAGCGATCGCAGACCCCACACTTTCCCCAGTTGACGCTGACCAGCTTACCGCTAGCTTCACCTATGCGAACAATACCGCCACCGTAGAGCGAGGCGAGCTTCTCCTCGACGACAGCCGATATCTGCTCACGGGTAGCGCTGCTCTTCCTAGCACCAGCCGAGACGACATCGCCTACGAAGGGGTGCTGACCGTTGCCGAAGGCCGAATTGAAGATCTCGTACCTGTTATTGAAGCAATTGACTTTAGCGCCTTCGGGCTAGCCGTACCTACCGAGCCGCTAGGGTCGGCGGCTGACGTTGCTACATCGCCTGTCGGCTTACCAGAAGGTAGCTTTCTAGAAAAGCTGGAAAGTTTTGTTGCTTTCCTAGAAGAGAATCCCCCCGAAGAAGATGAACCGGGCGATTTGGTGCTGGCCGATTTGGATCAGCTCACTGGCGAATTTACAGGCGCGATCGAAGTTGCCGGCAGAACCTCCGCGCCATCCGAGCTAATGGCTGATTTTGATATTCAAGGGAGCAACTGGGAATTAGGTCAGTATACAGAAGAGAACAATTTCTCAGTTAGCGGCGAGATTCAGCAGGGTAGTGTTGATATTGTTGCAGACGTTAACGCTCAAGAAACTCAGCTGGATTTAACAGCTAGCGGTAATCTTGATCAGCTAGATGGACGCCTAGTCGCAGAGAATATTCCAGTAGAGTTAGTAGAGCTAGTTTATCCTCTGCCAGCAGAGGTGACAGGTGATCTAGATACCGTGACGACCTTTGGCGGCAGCCTTTCCAATCCGGCGGTGGCCAGTCGGTTGCTGGTTACCGAAGTGCAGGTCAATGGCTATGACATTGAACGAATAGGGGCTACCCTCGACTATCGCAATGCGCTCTTGACTTTAGAGAGTGAGATTGCCGTTTTGCCCGTGGGCAGCCGAAGAGTAGATGGCCAAACAGAAGTTCAGAGGGAAGACCAGAGGGAGGGAGAGGCTGCGATCGCATCAGTCAGCCCACTTTTGAGCGGGTTTGGCAGCAACCCCATCACTATAGAAGGCAGTGTCCCCTACGCTTTCTCGTTCATGGACGTCACTCCGCCTACTCAGCAGATCGCTCTAAACGCTGTTGTTCCTGGCGAAAACTTTGCCCTAGTAAATGCAGCCACAGACGATCGAATCCGCTGGGAAGGCGGCGACGGTGAGATTGTTGTACAGATCGGCGGCACTATGGCTCAACCGCTCGTAGCCGGAGAAGCTACCCTCAGAGACGGTGTAATTGTCAGTGAACTCATAGGCGATCCAGTCACCAATATCGACGGCGATGTTCTGTTTAATCTTGAACGGGTCAACATTCAGCAGTTCCAGGCACAGATCAACAACGGACGCATCGTCGCAGAAGGAACCCTGCCGCTGCTGCTATCGGGGCAGTCAATTCTCTCTTCGCCAGCACCAGTCCTAACGCGGCCTTGGCAAGCTGCTCAGATAGATCCTCAGCTAAATCCATCGTTAAAACAACTACAACCTGCAAGTATCAACGGTTCGGATACTGATGGCATTCTAGTTTCCGTAGAGGACTTGCCCATTGACTACGAAGATATCTTGCAGGCTGATTTTCAAGGAGAGATCTTGATTTCAGATGCGGTGTTAGCACCGACTATCAGCGGTGGCCTAGAAGTGAACAACGGAGCCGTCCAAGCCAATCAGCTGCTGAGACGGGCAGGCGGATCTAGTCTGCCTACAGAAGATGAACTAGAAGAGATCAATCCCTATCGAGCTGAGTACTTTGACATTGACCCTTTAGAAATTCAAGCCGAAGAAGAAACAGCAGGATTCTTAGACAACATTGTTGTTCAAGACTTTGCTTTAGCTTTTGGCGATCGCCTATCGATCATTGGTCAACCCTTCTACAGAATTACCGCCGACGGCACACTTAACATCAACGGCACGCTCAATGACCTCCGGCCCAACGGTGTAATCGAACTTAGATCTGGTCAGATCAACCTCTTCTCTACCCGGTTTCGTTTAGACAGAAACGCAGCCAACACAGCAACCTTCACCCCCGAGAGTGGGCTCGATCCGTTCCTTGATGTCGTCATGCTCGCTAGGGCTCAAGAAACCGATATCACCAACACGCCTGTTGTGGCCGGTGGATTTCTTAGCGCCGATATTGAAGAAACGCCCGTTGAAACCACAGGCAGCGTTCAATACGTCAGAGTCAGAGCCGAAGCTATTGGCCCAGCTAGCGAGATTAGCGACAACCTAGTGCTTACTAGCGATCCGCCTCGCAGACAAGGAGAGCTATTAGCCTTATTAGGCAGTGATGTCTTCACCGACTTGTCTTCCGCATCGTATCTTCAGGTAGCCGAATTTGTGGGTGGTGGTAGTCTAGCGACCTTTGGTGATAGGGTAGCCGACGCGGTTGGCTTGCAGTCTTTTAGAGTCTTTCCTACCACCGATACAGGAGAAGACAGCACCGCTAGTATTGGTATTGGCATAGAAGCTACCGCCAGTATTGGTGAACGGTTCAACATTGACTTCTTGCAAGTTCTCAACAGTAGCGATCGGCCACAGCTAGGTGTGCAGTATGAGTTTACAGACAATCTGCGAATCAGAGGCGCGTCCAATCTAGAAATAGAAGATACTGATTTTGAGCTGGAATACAGAATTAGATTCTAAATCTGGAATGCGATTAGACTATTGAGATATCATATCGTTCGCTTTCGGTAAGTTTTCATGACTACACAGCAGCTACTAGAACGTATAACTACTCGCGATACGGTGCTGGATGGCAAACCTAGCATTAGAGAACACAATCTGTCCGTTGAAACCGTTCTAGGACAGCTAGCAGATGGAGAAACTTACGAAAGCCTCTTAGCCCGGTATGATTGGCTAGAACTAGAAGACATCCAAGCCTGCTTACTCTATGCCAAACGCTTGGTTCAAAGTTCGCCACCCGAGCCCTCATGGGAAGATTTAGCGGCTGCTATTCCTAGCATAGTAGAGAAAGCACCCTACATTCAGCTACTTGTTTTGTTTGGGTCTAGAGCTAGGGGAGCGGCTAGCCGTAATAGCGATTGGGACTTCGCTTTTCTCTGCGATGAAGAGCAGCGCAGACAATATGAGAGCGGTGGCTTGAGCTTCTTACGTATACGGGGCATTCTTCAAAGTATCTATCATCTAAAAGACGAACAGATCGATGTGATAGAGATGAAGGACTGCTCAGATCTGCTAGCTCACTACATTGCTAAAGAAGGGAAAATACTGTACGAGCAATCTCCCGGTATATTCGATACATTCAAGCAGAAGAAACTTAAAACTAATGAAGAGCTGGCGAAAGACAGTCAGAGATTGCAAGCAGAAACACGTCAGATAATTGCAAAATTAAAACGAGCGTAAGCGTATGACGTTCGATCAGAATTCAGTTCGTTCGCGAATTAGACTAATCGCTGGCTATCTCTTAGAAATGGATCTTCTTAGAAGCATGGAGCTTGAAGAGATCTTAGACGACGTTTTCAAGTATCGAGCCGCAGAAAGACTTCAGGAGCTAATTATCCAAGCTTCGATAGATACTAACCGCTATATACTAACTGGGCTATACGATAAGAGAACTAAAACAAACGCGGACGTTTTCATCGATGCTGAAAAAGTTGGTATCCTACCGCTGGATTTGGCTGAGAGGTTAGCAAAAGCTAGCGGGCTTAGAAACTTCCTGGCTCACCAGTATGAAAAGATTAATCCTCTTATAGTGGTTGAAAGTATTGAGTCTATCTGCGTTGACTTTCAGCTTTACTTGGTCTGCATAGAGAACTATGTGAACTCTCTATAGCTTTACGAGAATGCTACTTGTAGAGTTTTATCGCTGCTTTCAAATCTGTGACAAAGCGATCGCGCACCTCATCTGGCCCCACAATCACACAGTCCGCCCCATATCGCCGAATCTCGCGAAAAAACCAAAAAGTGCTGTGAATCCGCCTTACCACTCGCCTTATCTGCTGCTCCGGTAGCCATTCGCTCACCAGATCCGCCCCAGTCTTAGAGCGATAGCCCAGCGCCAGCCGATTCAATAGATGAAACTCCACGTCAATAGAATCTAGTCCAGGCTGCCATGTGCCTTCGATTGGAGAGATTACCGCTTCATCAGGAATGCGATCTAGCCGCAGTGTCCAGTTGTGTTTTAGCGCCTCAATGTCTTGATTGCCTTCTGTTCTATTGCACCAGCAGTCTAGATACTGGCGGTCTTCGTGACGCTCTATAGTGGCAAACCGCACGCTAAAGCTCCAAATGCGATCAGCCGCGTCTTGGTAGGCCAGTTGAAAAGGGCATTCACACCGAATAAAGTCATCTATTTGCATCCGCCAAGGCAATCCGGGCTCGTCTACCCAACCCTGAATTTCCTGCCGTAGCGGTCGGCTCAGCTCGCTACGTTCTAATAGCAGGTCAGCTAAGACTAGGGCTTCAGAAAAGTAGCCTTCGTCTTTGAGTAGATTGAAAGCGTGGTTGAGCGTGTCAATGCGATCGCGCCCCCAGTCATGATTGGTTGCTATGCGAAGCTTTCCTTTTGCGATCGCTTTGATAAGTTTTGAAACATTAGCATTCTCCCCCCAAGTCTGACCAAAATCCAGCGCCAGCCGCTCTAGCTGCGCCTTTTCCTGCTCCGAAATCGAGAGCGTAATCGAAGATCGTCTGCGAACCATAGCCGCTTCCCAAAAATGCACGTACACTTTATCAGCGCACTGGCTTGATCAATTCTATTTTCTCAGCCATTATGAACCCATGCAACAAAGCACGTACACTTAGTCACTTCATCTAGCCAAACTCAACCAAGCTAAGTCAGTAGAAATAGTGGGGTCTTATGTTTGCATGACGCCTTATTTCAGCTCAAGGAATTTGAGCGATCGCATTAGTAACAATGCAAGGAGACTTTCAAAATGACTATGTTGGACAATTCAAGAACGTTTGAGTATCGATGGGCTATTAGGTCTGACGCTGAAGGTTCCTCATCGCAAAGGGAGCCATAGCACTGGCATGTTTTCTATTCAGCTCAAGTCTGTTTATTCTTGCCCAGCCGAAGGCGTTCCTGCTGATATCCAACTACCCGATGGCTGGAGGCTAGCATGGCATCAATTTGAGACGCTAAAAGCGTTACGCGATCCTGAGATAGATGTCGTTTTCAATACGGCTATGACTGGAGATGGCAAAAGTCTTGCCGCCTACCTAGATACTTTACAAAGAGACTGCTATGCAATCGGGCTCTATCCTACCAATGCCCTAGCGCGTGATCAAGAAACTCAGGTAAAAGACTATATTGCCAAGTTTCAGCCAGTGCGTGATCCTCGGGTCAATCGGCTCAGCGGCGCAGATCTGGAAATCTACGCTGAGAATGAGGGTTTGCGAAAAGGGAGTGCGATCTCCTCTAGTGCAGGCAACTCTGAAGTATTGATCACGAATCCTGATATCTTTCACTATTTGCACAGGGGCGCGTATATCACTGATAAAGACACGCCAGACAAGCTTTGGAACCGAATCGACAAAGAGTTTGATCTGTTTATCTTTGATGAATTTCATGTTTTTGCACCGCCCCAGGTGGCCAGTGTCCTCAACACGATGTTGCTGATTCGAGTGACCAACCGATGCAAGAAATTTCTGTTTTTATCGGCAACTCCAAGAGAATCACTCTTGAAGCGATTAGATATAGCTGGGTTCAAATGTCGAGTAATCGATCCAATTGACGAAGGGAAGTATCAGTTTCCAGAAACTGAGGCAGAGACAGATGAACTAGAAGCGCGTCACTGGCGACAGGTCGCCTATCCGATCGCTTTAAACTTTGTGCCGATGGAGCCTGCTGCTCAAGCCTCTGAAACCTGGCTGAAAGAGAATCAAGCACTCATCCTGAATTTACTAGTAGATTATCCTGGTAGCAAAGGAGCGATCATTCTCAATTCAATCGCAGCCGTAAAACGCTTGACACCTATTTTGAGAACGTTGTTGGCTGAACATGGCCTGACAGTTCGAGAAAATACAGGTCTCTCTGGTCAGCAGGAAAAAACAGAATCGCTTACCGCCGACCTCGTAATTGGGACAAGTACGATTGATGTAGGAGTAGATTTTAAGATCAATTTTCTCGTTTTTGAGTCGTCAGACGCTGGAAACTTTGTGCAGCGGTTAGGGCGGCTCGGTCGGCATGATGGCTACGAGAAGAACGGAAAGAAAGTGAAGTTCGATGGATTTAGAACTTATGCTCTAGTGCCGAACTTTTTTGTAGAGCGGCTGTTTGCTGGTGATGATGTCGCGTTGAGGGATGGGGAGGAGTGCGATCGCATTCATTTCCAAACTTTAATCCGCGAAAAATATCGTCAGATCAACGACTTCGAGGGCTACTACAAACGCTGGGGTGCAGTGCAATCATGCAAATTACTATATGATCTGAAAAGTCCTTATATTCAACAGCAATACGCAGGATCTTTACAGCGCTTTCAGGCTAGCTGCGAGAAAGTATTTGATACCAGCATGAGAACCGTAGCTGGACGTATTAGAGGGTGGGCAAATGATCAAAAGCTTTTAGGTGAAAAAGACAATCCTATTGCTAAAGAGGCTACTAGCTTTCGAGGATCTAGCCCTTTGCTGTGCGGCCTATACGACTTGACCGAAGCGAACGAAGCCGACCGCTTCAAAACTTACGCACTCCCCGGCGTGCTTAGTAATTTGAACGTTGAAATGTGGAGTAAAAAGGGCTTTTTAGAAACCCTTAAGGCAACTGCCGAGCGTACAGGTCAACCCATTGCTAAAGGTCGCTTCGAGTATTGCTTGGGCTTTATGCGATTGCGAGGCTACCGAGAAGAACGGCTGAACTGGAAGTTCACATTTGCTGGCAACCTTCAACCCTACGCTGATGCCTGGAAAGTGCAAGTACTGACAAAGCTCCAGATTTGGCAGCCAGACAATCCCTGGACAAGGGAAATCAACCGCCGATTGAAACAGCAAGCACTAGTCTGCTATGTACTTCGCAAACCTACTCAGGAAGTACGCCTCAGGCTACAGCTACCGATGCACTTCCAGATATATCCCATCAGCGACTCGTACAGCATTCACGATGCCAATGCTCCCTACTCAGTGGCATTTGGCCAGTCCGCCTTGATGATTGACACCCTTGCCCACCGCTTCAAGAGCGACGGAGGTGAAATATGGGTCGCATAGTTTCAATCCCTAAGAGGGTTTTGGGTACGGCTGATAAAAAATGGCGTGAGCCTGCAAGACCAGCGTCGGAAATTTCAATCCCTGAGAGGGTTTGATTGGGAAGCTATCAGACTTGCCTTTACTAACCGCTTTGTATCTATAAGCATATCAAAAAACATCGATTTTTTATATGGTCTTCCGACGCTACGAAAAATTACGTGCTATAACCTTGGGCAGGTGGCGTAAGGCTTCAAGTTCAGAGACGGAGATTCGCAGTGCCGATCAGGCTACAGCATCGCTGAGCCAAGTATCCTGCACAAGCGTTGAACCAACTCTACTAGTCAAAACCACCTTTCGGAAAACGTTACCGAGAGGTCATAGATGGACACGTATCATCAGCTCACCCTTTTCAATCTAGATAGCTATTCATCTGAGTCATCGCGATCAGGTGAAGACTCTAATTCTGGAGCCGAAAAGTTTTCTAAGGAGGTAAATTTCAAACAGCTTGAACTCGACTTCTCGCCAAAGTTGCCTCAGCTCAAATACCGCTTTTTTGAGCGGTTGAGTCGAGCGGCCTAGGGCATTAGGGGGCTAGCGATTAATTTCAAAGGCCCCCTAATAAAACGATATTGCTATCAGGTTTCAATGCAATCGATTGAAGGCATTGGAACAAAGCTATGGATTACTTAGCGCTATGAACGAACAAAAGCTTTTAGAACGGATCGTTGCTGATACTAACCTTTTTGGAGGTAAGCCTACCATTCGAAGGCTTGACCTAACTGTTGAGGGTGTCCTAGGAAGACTAGCATGTGGAGAAACTTATGAAACGCTATCAGAACGATATACCCGGCTAGAACCTGAAGATATTCAGGCTTGTCTGCTTTACGCTCAACAATTGGTTAGCCAGGTGAGAACAGATCTGACGTCCGATGCTCTAGCAGACGCTGTTCCTCAAATCTTGAAGAAAGCACCTTATATAAGGCTGTTGATCCTGTTTGGCTCTAGAGCTAGAGGTGATGCGGATCAAAGTAGTGATTGGGACTTTGCTGTTTTGTGCGACGAAAAGAAATATAAACAGTATCGAAAAGAAGGATGGAGCTTACTACATGCTTGGGAAATTATTCAAACAGTTTATGACCTCAAAGATGATGAGATAGATGTGATTGATCTGAAGGAATGCTCAGATTTACTAGCACATACTGTCGTGCGAGAGGGAAAACTGCTGCATGAAGAAGAGCCAGGACTGTTTGACAGCTTTCGACAGCAGCATTTGATCCGCGCTGAAAAATTGAAAGATATTAGACAACAGAATAGAGAAAAGATTATGCAAACACTTCAGAGCATGAAGGATGAAAGCGTTCGATCCTGATGTGGTGAGTAGAAAACTGTCGTACATCAACGAACGACATCTGGCAAATTTCGGAACGTGCTGGCCCATCTGTATGACGAACTCCTACCAGAAAAGGTGATTGAGGCTTTGGGATTAGCCTTGCAGTACTATCCCGACTATCTCTACGCTATTCAATCGTATTTAGATTCCATACAAAATGAGCCATGTTGAACGAACCTGATACTGAAACGCTTGACTTTTTAGATGGTGACCTGGGGCTTGATAACAGCAACTCAGCAACCGGGTCAATCGACGACACCAATCAACCTGAGCCAGAGCTGCTTACTCTAAAGCTGCTCCGAGAAGCGATCCAAACGCAAAATCTCAGCGATCCGGTAATGCAGGACTTCGCCGAGATTGTTCTACCTAATCTACTGACCTACACGGTTGGCGTCACTGCCAAAGGAGGAAAGTTCTTCGCAGAATATCTAGATAGAGTTGTCAACCCCGGTCGCATAGCCGCTGGCAAGAAGCCCCTTCGTCGTGATAATGCTGCTGACCAATCGCTCAATACGCATTTACTCAATGGGCTTTTTCCTGCCAACTTAATTGAGCGACGACTCTCACGGCTGAACACTAATGTCAAAAGACTCGTAAAAGAACAAGAGCGGCGGCTGCTAGTCTCTGGGTTTATCTTGCATGACTTTGAAAAGTTTGACTATGCGCTGATTCCAGGCATGGCCGAAGACTACCTAGCCATCCGACGCGACCCGGCGCAGGATATTCGTAAGCAGTCGATCGAGGCGCATCGTGAAATTGTCACTACGCTAGTGAACGTTCTAGCGTTAGACAAATTCATCTGCCCCCAGCAGCCGAGTGAGTGGCAGCAGTACCTAGATGATTTGTTGTTTATTGCCTACAACGCTCAGCGGCGTAATGATACTAATCTGAATTTGTCAGAGGATGGGCTGAATCCGGTTTTGCGCGATCGCACCCTAAGCTGCTTAAGCGATCTCACCTGCTTAGCCGATCGGTTAGCTTCCATAATCAAGCATCCACAGGACGCCGAAGCCTACGGCCTTCACGAGATTATCCACAAGCTAAGCGACGGTCAACTCAAGTTTACGTATCATGCAATTTCTGAAAACCGAGGAGTGCTCACCAACGTCGTAAACAACGCGCTGATGGATGCTCACGCAAGTCTTAACACCCTAGTAGAAGAACACTACTTTCCGTTGCTTTATTTGCCGACAGGCGTCATATATCTAGCAGATCGAGTCGCCCCTACGATCAATCCGGCTACGCTACCAGATAGAGTCGTAGCCAGTATCAAAAGTCTCTGTGCTAGTCAATTGCGCCTGCGACAAACCGGATTTAGCCGCGATGGAAAGGGAATGAAATATGCCGACTACTACAGTTTGTTCTTTGACACGCCAGATCTGATGCGTGTCGCCCTAGATGCTACTCGCCGTATTCTCAATCCGATAAAAGGATCTGTCGCCAGTAAACGCAGTGAAAACCTAGTTGCTTTCCAGCAAAAACAGGTTCTCTCAGCCGACTACGACTTTAAATTTAGCGATGATATCCGTATCGATCAGCTAGCTGAGTTTGGCGATCTAATCTGTCGAAAAATTTGGGGCGAGCAAGTTAGCCAGATAGAAAAAATTATTAAAGAACGAGCTAAAGCAAGAAAAAAACAAAAGGATCTATCAGAGCTCCCTGCTATTCAAACAGATGCTCTACCAGCTAGTCTTATTAGCAAAATAGCTGAACACTGGCAGCTATCTAAGCACTTGTCTCAAATCCGGGAAATTCAACACATCAACGAAACGCTAAAGTCTTTAAAACTGAAAGGCAATACGGGTGGTGTTCCGTACGAGTGGTATTTTCTAGCCGCAAAGTTCTTAGAAAATAATCCTGGGATTGAAGATTTGCGTCAGACATGTGAAGAGATGATCGCGTACGTTACTGAACTAACGCAGCCAGTTTCTGATCAGTACGAAATCTCTGACGGTTGGGACGATGTGCGGCTCTGGGTGAGTCAGGTAGCTATGCTACCAGGTCGATCTACCTCCCTATCCGAACAAGCCGATACGTTCTTAAAAGAACTGTCCTATTATAAGGCGGCTAAAAAGTCGGGCAGAGGGCGACAGATGATTTGCTCTATTTCTCACTCGCCCTATTCTGTGGGCGAACAGATGGAGTCAGCCGTACTGTTTACCCCTCAGGTTTATACCAATAAACAACACTTAGGCGGCTCTAATGCCAAACGTAATATCTCTAGCATTGCGGGGATTGAAATGATGCTTCGGCAAATCTTGATGAACCAAACTCAGGCTGTGGGTAAGCGGTTTGAAGATGGCAAATATCGCTATCTCTACTTTTACCCAACTTACTACTTCACCCCAGAGACAAATACTTTTTTACACAAAGCATACAGCGACATCGCTCAAACTCGCTTTGATACCAGCATCCGTAATCACTTTGTCAGTAAGTCGTTGGAGGCCGATTTTAGCCGATCACGCTATCAAACAGTTGACACTTTTTTGATGGACGAAGATTTGCAACAACGTAAACAATTGCCAGCAGACGACCCTGATTTCAAGCGGGATAGAACATTTAAACTAACCTATCCTGACGATAAACCGCTGACTTTTTATTTCATGGCCCTGCCGCCAGGGCGAGATAGCACCGACACCGAGTCATGGGTAATGCCTAGCTGGTTAGCCCTTGCTTTTCCAATGATTTTAGATGTCAAAACTGTTGTCTCAGAGTCTCCTATCCCTCCGTTTACCGATGGAGCCGAATTTGAGGAAAGTGTCTTTCTCGATAGCGCTCCCCAGGCTTTTCGCAGCCTGGTTGGGCAAGATCGATTTCGACTAGACGCTATTCTAGAGGGCTGGACAGATGACAGCGGCCTAAAGCGAACCGCACCGCTCAATACCCTGACCGCCGCCTACGCCATTCATATGGACGTTAACACTAGACAGGGTAAAAAGGGCTATGACGCCAACTGGGGGAAACTGACAGAGCTAGCCAAAGATATTGAAACTAGCCCACTCTATGTTTTCTCATCTCTGGCGAAGTGGAGTCGGGGGCAAAAAGCAGATGCACCTAGCCCTCAGAAAATCAGACTGTATGCCCATCACTTTTATCCCTGCTTCGACCCCTATGCCACCTATGATTTTAGTCAGGAGACTTGGAATTTGAACACACAATCTGCACTGAACCATCCTAAAAAGCTTACTGATCTATACCGGGCATTTTACCGAGCGAAAAAGCCCTATAACGCCAAAGCAAACGCCGTCTTAAAGCCAATCGATATTGCCTCTGAAACCATTCTCAAAGCAGAATCTAGTATGTTCCATGACGATGCTTTGGTTGCGGTTGTCGCCGCAGAAGTTTTCAAGCTGATGGATCGAGTGCGTAACTCAACGGCGGAAGGACGTGGGATAGTTCGCGATCGCGAAAAAGAAAGGCAGCTAGTTCTCGACTTTGCCAGGTACTTTGTTGTAGATGTTTTTCAGGAGGCGTTTGCGGGCGATCGCGCTCGTTTGGCCGGTCGTCAAATCAATTTGATTCGAGACACTTGCGAGTTTCTATACCGCCTAGAGCAGGACAGGGAAAATCAGGAACGTAGGGCGGAAAACGAAGCTAACGCCAACTAGGCGAAATACGCTTCAGCCTAACAAAATCAAACGAATTCATATTATTCAAGGAAATTGACAATGACTTTGCTCAAGACGCTCGATTCCAAATTTTTTCACACTGAGATTCCTTACAAGCCGATGGGCAAATATGCTCATTTCATTACGGTAAGAGTCACAGAATCTTATCCGCTCTTTCAAACCGATGGAGAGTTAAACAAAGCCAGAGTAAGAGCGGGTGTAGAAGATAACAGCACCCTTAGTCGGCTAACCATGTTCAAGCGTAAGCAGTCAACCCCAGAGCGATTAGTCGGACGCGAACTGCTGCGTACCTATGGCTTTGTCAAACCAGAAGAGTGTGAATACAATGTGGCCTTTGGCATGAATAACCCCGACTGCATTATCTATGGGTTTGCAATCGGCGATTCAGGCTCCGAAAAATCCAAAGTCGTCGTTGATACGGCCTTCTCTATCACTGCTTTTGACCAGTCGCATGAGACTTTTACGCTCAATGCCCCTTATGAAAGCGGCACCATGTCTTCAAAAGGTGAAAATGGATCAAAGCCGGGGGAAGTCACCAGTCGCATCAATCAACAAGATCACATTCGCCCCCAAGTTTTCTTCCCCAGTATTGTCACGCTAAAAGATCCAACAGAGGCTAGCTTTCTCTACGTCTTTAACAACATTTTGAGAACTCGTCACTACGGCGCTCAAACCACGCGTACAGGGCGGGTTCGCAATGAGCTGATTGGGGTTGTATTTGCCGATGGGGAGATTGTTAGCAACCTGCGCTGGACGCAAGCCATTTTCGATACGATGAAGGCGAACGACACGCTTAAGACGCCCGATCCTCTCGACGAAAATGAAGTGTTTCAGGCCGCTAAGCTAGCGATTCAATCTCTAATGAATGACGAATTTATTGTGCATACCGACTTCATTGGCGAAGACTGTCAGCCATTACTAGCCGAGATAAAAGCGCTAACAGCGACAGAAGCAGGCATTCGCGCCATTCTTCAACAGGCAGACGATGAAACCAAAGCCTATGCAGATAAGCACATTGGCAAGAAAAAAACTGCGGCTGCGAGGTCATAATCCATGACTCATATCTATCGCTGCACATTAGAACTACATGATAATCTCTACTACGCGACTAGAGAAATTGGGCGGCTTTATGAAACAGAACCCGTACTGCATAACTATGCCCTCTGTTATGCGTTGGGGCTAGTCGATAGCGATCGCTATGCCACCACAGTCGCAAATGAACAGGCTTATCGCTACTTTTGCAAAGAACAAGTTCCTTTATATGAGGCTCATCTAACACCACTTAACCAGCAGGGTATCTACATTACGCCAGCTAGAGCAGTTCGTCATGCGTCTGTTCTCAGTACCTGGAAGTATGCAGACAACCGCTATCACGTGGAGATGCAGAAGACCCAAAAGAATATTCCTAGCTTTGGTCGGGCGAAAGAGATTGCGCCGGAAAGTCTGTTCGAGTTCTTTGCGATCGCCCGTCAGCCTTTAACCTTTCCTCGTTGGATTCGGTTGGGAAAGTGGATGAGCAAAGCCGAGCTAACTGTCGAAGAGCTGCTTCAGCCTCAGCGCAATTCGGCGAGTGAGTTTACCTTTCCTTATCTACTCAATCCGCTAGATGTGATGTTCAGCAATCGAGTTTTGAGCTACGACACCATCAACATGCCGCCAGTTAGCCTTATTCGCAACGTGCGGATAGAAGGAGAATATTATTCTTTTCCAGGGCTAAAAGAGCCTCTGAAGCTACCGATTCAGATGACTTATTGTTTCAGCAATTAAACGCTTTTCAGCCATGCCCCACAGTCTTGTTCTCAACTTACTGCCCCAATCTCCAATCCCGCCTGGTTTTACGGCTGGGAGGCATTTGCATGCGCTATTTTTGAGCCTGGTAAGTTCGGTAGATGCGGAGGCGAGCGATCGCCTTCACGCAAACCAAGCCAATAAAGCCTTTACTCTCAGCCCGCTGCAAAAAGAGCATTCTCTTAACCGACCAATTATTAAAAAGGGCGCTAAGTCCAGCCTGCCGCCGCTTTGTTGGAACTACTCTGGCTCAATTGCTCCAGGCACGCCCTGCTGGTGGCGCATTTCTCTACTAGACGATCGCCTGTTTGGTCATCTCAGTCAGCTTTGGCTCAATCTCAATCCGCAGCAGCCTTGGCACCTAGGGCCAGCTAACTTACACATTACTAGCGTACTAGGGACGCCGCAGAGCACTCAGCCCTGGGCGAACTTTTGCAACTATGCTCAGCTCTACGAGCAAGCCTCTGATAAAAATCGTAAGCTGACGCTGCAGTTCTATACGCCTACTGCCTTTCGCCAAGGTAAGTACGATTCATCGTTGCCCACGTCCGAGAAAGTCTTTGGCAGTTTGCTACGTCGCTGGAATCATTTTAGCGATAGTCCATTTTCCAAAGAGATTTTGAGCGTTGTTCAAGATAGCCATTTCAATATTCGCACTGAGGTGGCAGTTGATCCGCGTAGCCAGTTTCAGCATACGGGTGCCAAGGCCGACCCGCGCAATAGCTTTACGGGTAGCGTCGGGAGAATAACTTTCAAGATTTTAGGCAAGGTTGATTCTGCAACAGTTCAACAGCTTAATACGCTGGCGGATTTTGCCTTGTACGCAGGGGTGGGGCGAAAGACACCGATGGGTATGGGCATGGCTAGAAGGATGAATGATGAGCGATGAATGATGAAGTAAAACGAGTTAAAGAGGTTAACCATGTGCCGATCGCGGCGCTCAATCAGTATGCGTTTTGTCCGCATCGCTGCTGGCGGATGTTTTGCGCGGGTGAGTTTGTGGATAATCAGTACACGCTAGAGGGGACGCGGCTGCATGAGCGGGTGCATACGCTGGGCAGTAGTCAGCGGGAAGAGATTTGGCAGGTAAGAGCGATCTGGCTGAAGAGCGATTGCTATGGCCTGATTGGTAAGTCGGATTTGGTTGAAAGGCAAGATGGGCGGCTGTGTCCGGTGGAATATAAGCGAGGGCAGAAAGGAGAGTTTGGTAATGATGCGCTGCAGGTGTGTGCTCAGGCACTTTGTCTAGAAGATATGACGGGGCAGGTGGTGGCGGAGGGTTTTGTTTATTACGCGAATTCTCATCAGCGGCAGCGGGTGAAGATGACAGCGGCGCTGCGGGCAGAGGCGATCGCAACTATCGAAACGGTCAGGTCGCTGATTCAGACGGGCGCGATGCCGCTGCCTGTTTACCAGAAACGCTGCCAGGGCTGTAGTCTGCGGGGGCACTGCCTGCCGATGGCGGCGAAGAAGCTAAAAAAATATCAGGAGGCAGTCTGAATGAACAGAATAACGAACATATTAAATAAGAGAGAAAGTGATGGGAACTGTTTACATCTCGACGGATGATGCCTTTATTGGCAAGACGGATGAGCGGCTGCGGGTGAGGGCGCAAAAAGAGACGTTGTTAGATGTGCCAATGATCAAGGTTGATGGCGTGGTCGTGCTGGGGCGAGCGACGGTTTCACCGGCAGCTTTGATGGAGTTGCTAGAGCGAAAGATCCCGCTGAGCTTTATGACGGGGACGGGGCGGTATTTGGGGCGGCTGGAGCCGGAGCTGAATAAGAATATTTTTGTGCGAGCGGCGCAGTGGCAGGCGGCGGGCGATAGCGATCAGGCGGTGCATGTGGTGAAGGGGTTTGTACGCGGCAAGCTGAAGAACTATCGCAATCTGTTGCTGCGGGCTGAAAGAGACGGGAAGGCGGCGGTGAAGGCGGGTATTGTTCGGCTTGAGCAAGCAATTACACCGATTGAGAAAACGACTACGATTGGCGCTTTGAGAGGGCTAGAAGGGGCGGGCAGTGCGGCCTATTTTGCTCATTTTAATCAGCTCATTCGCAATGATGATTTTTCGTTTACGACTCGTCGCCGTCGGCCTCCGACCGATCCGGTGAATGCGCTGCTTAGCTTTGGCTATGCGCTACTGGCGCACGATGTACAGGGGGCTGTGAATGTGGTGGGGTTTGATCCTTATCTGGGCTATTTGCATACTCAGCGCTATGGTCGGCCTTCGCTGGCACTAGATCTGATGGAGGAGTTTCGTCCGCTGGTGGTGGATGCGATGGTGCTTTCGGCCATTAATCGGAAAGTGTTGAGTCAGGCGGATTTTGCTAGTGAGCCGCTCAGTCATGCTGTGTCGCTAACTGATGAAGGGCGGCGGAAGTTTTTGCGGCTGTATGAGCAAAAGAAACAGTCGAAGTTTAAGCATCCGGTGATGGGGCGGCAGTGTATGTATCAGGAGGCGTTTGAAATTCAAGCTCGGCTGCTGGCTAAGTATTTGATGGCTGAGATCGATCAGTATCCGCCGCTGGTTTTGAAGTAATGGATGATTGTTGTTTTAGATATTTTTGGTGACGTTCGGTAGGTTTTTTATGCATGTTGTGATCACCTACGATATTTCAGAAGATAAGCGTCGTACCAAGATTCATAAGATATTGAAGTCTTATGGCCAGTGGATGCAGTTTAGTGTGTTTGAGTGCGCTTTGACGAAGACGGAGTATGTGCGGCTGCGCGATCGCCTCAATAAGCTAATCCGAGCAGAGGAAGACAGTATTCGATTTTATTTCCTATGCGAGTGCTGTCAGCACAAGGTAGAGCGGATTGGCGGCGAGGCTGTCAGAGATAATACCGTTTTCTTTGCGTAGGGGTTTGATAGGTTGTTTGATTGGATGAGAGTGAGGAACACGCCTGAATCGGTGCTATTCATCCCTAGGAGGGTTTTGAAGTCGTTTCGACCTTGATGAATTGATGCTCTATATCATTGCTGTAGTTTCAATCCCTAAGAGGGTTTTGAGGTCGTTTCGACGACTAATGACGCAACGGGTAATCCTTACTGGACAGTTTCAATCCCTAAGAGGGTTTTGAGGTCGTTTCGACCAGGGAATCATCTACCAGGGCGCTCACACCGCCCTCAGTTTCAATCCCTAAGAGGGTTTTGAGGTCGTTTCGACCTGATACCTTGTGCCGTGCAACAGCATGAGTGGTTAGGTTTCAATCCCTAAGAGGGTTTTGAGGTCGTTTCGACACCTACCGCCCAAGTCCTGAAAATGAGAATATCTGTTTCAATCCCTAAGAGGGTTTTGAGGTCGTTTCGACGAAAAGACATTTTATCCCTACCAAGCGTCAGATAGGTTTCAATCCCTAAGAGGGTTTTGAGGTCGTTTCGACCTTACTGATGAATCGTTTTGGTAAGGAGCAAGCGTTTCAATCCCTAAGAGGGTTTTGAGGTCGTTTCGACAAAACCGATGACAACTCAAAGCATGCCTAAGTCTGTTTCAATCCCTAAGAGGGTTTTGAGGTCGTTTCGACATACAGCCGTCCGGCACCGTTGAGATATCGACTGTTTCAATCCCTAAGAGGGTTTTGAGGTCGTTTCGACTTTTCTTCAGCATCGGTTAGTTGCACCATACGGATGTTTCAATCCCTAAGAG
>NZ_JADEXO010000089.1 GCF_015207105.1 cf. Phormidesmis sp. LEGE 11477 | reverse complement strand
GTGCAATATGGATGTTCATTCATGAATACAACCGTTCAGTCAGAAAGAAGATGGCAGAAAGCGAAGAACCTGTTTTTTCCTCTGTCCTTTACTAAAATGCACTACCGTGATATGTAATTTAGAGCCGCCCGTTGACTCTGAGATAGTTTCTATTGACCAGATTCTGGATGATTTTCTTTGTGGACCCGGATATCCCCTTTCTCCTGCTGAGCTAGAAGACTTTGCAGTTAGGCTATTAACGATAGTGAAAAGCTAATGTTTAATCCCGAGATTTCAGTTGTAGTAGCGACTTGTCCGGTTTGCCGAAGCGAGATCGCCGTGCGGCGCTGGCCGTCGCCGCTATCATCGGTTCTTATCACTAATGGAAAGAGCGATCATCCCTTATATTGCTTGTTGCCCTATGAGCTGTCCGTGTGGAGCGGTTGTCCCCTAATTGATGATCTTTAGAGAGCGGCTACCGCCGTGGATGAATAGGAGCTAATAGCGGCATTTTGCTGTGCGCTACTGTTACAGATGCCATTGCTGATCGAAAGCGATAAAAGTCAATTTGGTTGGGAGATGCTTAGCGTGATTTTGATTTTTGCCAGCGCCGACGCGGCTCCAGCCATTGCGTACCAAATAAGGGGTCAGCGAGTGGGCTATGTAGTCTGGGCGTGGGCCGGGGATGCTTTAGCGGCGAAGCAGGCAGCTTTACTCGCTGGGGATCGGAGCGCAGTAGTGATTAATCTCAATAGCTTCTGGCCGGGGCTAGTAGCTGGCGTTCTATCAGCTGTCGTCTTGCTAGCTATTGTGTTTTTAGTCCTCACACCCCGCCGTCTAGTGACGGGCTTGCTGGCCGTAAGCTCACCGGAGGATCTGTTTACGAGTGTGATGCTGTACGCGATCTTGACTGAGCTTTTAGTGATTCCGGTATTCTTCTTGAAGAAAGGATCGCCGGAATTTTATATCCTTTTTTGGTTAGCGGGCCTGCTGATCAGCACGCTATTTCTGAGGGCAGCGAATCTAGGCATTGGTATGGCACTGACAGGCTTCTTTCTGGTTTGCTTTCTCCTCTCAATGTTATTCAAAAAGTGAATGTGTGCTAACTCCAAAATAAAGCTGTCAGGGTCTAATGCCAATCGAGTTAGCGACTATCTAGAGCGGCATCCAGAGACTGCACGAATGTTAGAGCGGACCATTGCTTTTCGCGAGAAGCAGTGCCGCTAGGAAGAGCGAAAGGAATAAGCTGGTGGTAAGAACGTCGTGACCGTTGACTACGCCGATGGCGTCACGGCTACGGCATCCGCGTCACCGCCGCGTCGAGCGGGTCTATGCCTTGACTCTCCCAGTATTCGGTACAGCTCATAGGGTTTCATGTCTCTGTCCATAGGTGCCTTGGCTGATAGCTAGTACTGTGGCTGCTGTGGTCGTACACTAGGGTCCGTTGAAAGCAAGTTGCCTCTTTGCTAATAGGAGCCAGGGTAGCGGTGGTGACACTACAACACACCTTCACATACTGCGTCGGCTCCTACGATCTTTAGACGATTGCCCTCTCCCGCCTGAGCATCGACGCAGCTGCCTGTGTAGTTGGCGGCTAACCCCAAAATGGTCAAGCTCAAAACGATAGACGGTATTAAAACTCTCGTAGCTTGCCCGATGCTGGTTGTTGTTGGTCACTAGCATCATCGGAGCCGTAAGATTAGTTTCTTTGCCTGTTGCCACTACTCCTCATGTGATCACCTTGAAGACAGTTAGCATTCTGACTGCGCCTTTGCCCTTGCTTCATTGGCCCAATCTGCGACGGACTTTTCAGCTCGAACATAAGATAAAACAGCTGTAAATGTTGGTAGGTTACCATCGAGCGACCCGTCACTGATTCTCTTTTGTGAATCACGATCGGTGTTTATTCTTCTTATGATTTGGGTGATTTTTAACAGATGTTCAGGTTCGTAATAACCGAGGCTGAAGCTAAGCGTTTCGTCTACCTGAAGCGGGTACATTGTACGAAATTGCTCTTTTAAGGTGTTGCTGTGCGTTTTCTCTAGCGCTGCTACCAGCATGGGCAAGTCTTTTCCCTCTTCAGGGTTTTCCAACTCCAATCTATAGCGCCAGTTTAGTGGCTCTAACCTTACTTTGATATCGCCTTCCAATCTACTCAAAATAGCTCAACTATAAGTGTGTTTAAACAGTTTAGCGGACTGATTTTTGCCATTCAATACAAAAGCTAAACGTTTACCGTCTTTCTGGCTTTACTGATGAGCGATCGCCGCCACCGTCTTCTACCACCATCTGCCCCGAAAGGCAGATTGCCCTAGCCGCCCGCCGTTACTGACTAGGCTAAAGGGTGCGGGGTGCTAGAGCGGAATGTAATTATGGTCAGCCCTTACCTGTCTGCGATGACGTGATTACTTGTAATCACAGTTGATAGAGCGTGAGATTGCTCTATTCTCGTCAATTTATATGCCTATATGCATAGCAAATGACCCACTAGCATTACTGAAGCAACAAGACTGGGCTTATCCGCCTACGGTCGCTGTTCCCTGTGTGATCGCCTTCCCTGTAGGTCTGAATGTGATCACCCCGGCTGCTGCTGCTTCATAGCCTGTGATCGCTGCGTCTCTTGTCAGTTGTCAGTGCGATCGCCCGCTTCCTGCCGTCATTCCTATTGCGTCGACTGTACTGCTGGTGCAGGTACACAGCCAGTATGGGCATTCTGAAACATTGCGTTCTGATTGCTCATGTACACAGTTCAAATTCTAGAATGGCCGCACCCGGTGATTGACGAGGACTGGGCGGCAGGCCGATTGCAGTGGCGCGAGATTACGCCGCTGGCGTACCGGGAGCTAAAAGCAGTCTGCCCGCTGCGAGAGGAGCAGGCGGATGCGTTCATGCAGTCAGAGCTAGTGGATGTTCTAGGCAACGGCGATGGTCTGTATGTATGCTGCAAGCGCGAGAACGGTAGCTGTTTTGCACGGTTGCTGCCTGGTAGCGATTGGTGGAAGCGCGACTACGTGCCGCTGCCGGAAGTGAGTCGGCTAGCATAGGAGACTGTTGGGAAGCGCCAGTTGCTAAGCTTGTCTGTTGCTTTCCGTCTTTCTGGTTTTTGGTAAAGCAGCGATCGCCCATATTCGCCTACTGTCGCTAGTTAGGCCGAGGAGTGCTAGAGAAAAGCGATCGCTGCTACCCGCCGTCGTCGATCATAAGTGGTGTCTGGAAGAGCAGAGGAATTTGCTGCCGTGCTAACGCCGGGGAGAGCTGAACGAGGTTACTAAGTGTAGCCCGCAATCAGATTCATCATGAAAGAAACACTGATAATAGTGACCATCCGTGCAACGAACTATGAGCTTCCAGTGACAAATAGTAGAGTCCTGGGATTTTACGAAACACCGACAAGCTATCACCGGAAGGCGATAGTTTATTTCAACGAAGCCGATAATCTGTGGTACGAGTCTCGTCTGGAGGTGGCAGATAATGTTGATAAAGAAGTCGATAAACCAGACTTGTGGTGTGATCTGCCAGAGCCGAAGAGTTTAGAGTTTCTAGAGTCTTAAACTAATTCAGGCTTTGATAGATGAGCGATTGTTGTAGTTCTTTGAATTGAATGATGCAGCGATCGCCCTTAGTCTAGTTTGCCGCAGCGTAAGAATGGTTAGTAGATTTTGGCATTCTACATAGAATCTAAAACTGGTAGATTGCCCATTCGCATTTTAGGAGAGCGGCTATCGCCTTGGCTAGTTAGAAGTTAGTCGAGGCGATAGAGATGGAGAAGGTAGAATGACAGATTGTTATCGATGTGTCGTCTGATAACACGAACAAAGACACGGATTTATCGAAAGTCGTAGCGTTTCGTTCCGTCTGTAAGACTAGAGCTGTCTATATGCCTGAGCTGACAAAGGTGCTGGCTGAGCGGCTGTTCAACTACGCAATGAAAAAGCTTATGAGCTACGCGCCTGGCACTGTTGGCAGCAGTACACATGCAGAAGTGCTAGGTCGTTTGGAAGAACTCTACCCTGATTGGGTGGAAGAATTTGAAGCAGCATCCGAGTAGTCGGCGGTTGAGCGTTTGGGGTAGCTATGAAGCTGCTCCAAACAATTTTTCTACTGAAGAGCGATCGCCCCCTCTGCTGCCGCTGCATAGGTTCGCATTCTATATAGAATTTAAGAATAGCGAGATCGCCCTTCTATTTATTTCTGAATGCCGAGCGCAGCTTTGAGCTGTTCGATGCACGGTTGCTGCCTGGTAGTGATTGGTGGAAGCGTGACTATGTGCCGTTGCCGGAAGTGGGTAGGGTAGTCTAATCCTTAACAAAATCTCTGTAGAGAGTAAAAAAGCCTAGCTCATTCAGAATAGAAAACCTGGGTGGTACTTTTCTTGGTAGTAGAACGTAGAGAGACCAAGAAAAGGAGTGCGGTATGTAGTCAAAAAGGTCGCCTATCGTCTCTATTCGTAAACCCTGGTCTTTGAGGTAGTTTGCAGTCATTTTCATCATGCCTAGATCAGAAAGGGCGTCCCGAAGCAAGACCATTTCACCACTGGCTGAGTGGACCATTTCACCACTGGCTGAGTGTGAGTCTTGCCAGCGCCCAGTTCGGTCAATGAAGGACTGTAGTCCTAACTCAGCGAGATATTCGATGAACTGGTGGTAGCTAGGACTATCTATGCTGTAGAGCTCCGGTCTTTTCAGAACGCTCTTTCCCATCATTTTGTTGAAGTCGCTTCTATAGAGTGGCAGAGCGGCAACAAAGCCATGATTGCCCGTAAGGGCTTCGTGCTTTAACCTAGCTTTTAAGTGACACCGAGCAGTATCACAGCGCCTTTTCATGAACTCTTCTTTCTCTACTAATGGCCACTGAGTGCCTTTACGACTATCAACGGCTTCAGTCAAGGAGAGTAGCAGTTCTAATTCGTGTTTAGGTTCCATCTGGTGTTCTACCTTTCTGGCTTATTTGTAGATGTGATCGGCTAAAATGCCTGGAGTTCGTGGGTTATATGGTCTTGGCTGAGTCGGGATGCATCGGAACAACGATTCTTATCGGTTTCCTATTCAGTTCGGCGCTAATCCAAGCGCCAGCGACAACCAGCGCGACTATGGCATAGCCGATCGCTGCTCCTTTGAGGAATTCTTTAGCATTGGTGATCGCCTGCTAGTCGAATTTTCGTAGTCTATATGGAATCTAAAACTGGCGGTACGATTACCAATGCTCTATTCTATCCATAGTGCGATTGCTTTGAAGGAAAAGAAAAGCCTAGCGCAGTCGCTGCCACCAGCGACCAAAGGCTGCGAGGAGCGATGGCCTTTTTCTGGCGTTCAACAGTTCTTCCAATGGTCTCATGCTTGCAGCCAACTCCTTTGGGATTAGAGGGGCTTGTGCAGCCTGCAAGAGCGATTGCTCATTAAAATCTATCCCTAAAGCTGTCATCTTTTGTTTTGTTTTACCTACGTGTTCTAAAAAATCCTGGTAGACGCTCTCATCACTCGGGATGTAGTTCGTAGGGCAATAGTCAATCGAAATACAAGATTCGCCATCTATGTACAAAGTCTTTATATACGTTGGGCCTGGCCTAACCAGGCTGTCATCCATAGCTAAGGGCTGGGCTTCCTTCTGAGATATCCGTCGTTTTGTCTTGACTTCGACTCTGGGGCTATCGAGGGGAGGAATACATTTCATAGGGATTACACTAGATTGCGTTCTTCAGGTGAGAGGGCAATATATTGCGCGTCGTTTCATACGGGTCATCTGCCTGGTCATTCATATGATAAGCCAATAACAATATGTCTTCTTCTAAGATGCGATCGCTCACTGCTCTCTTGCTGCTCAATTAACGCTCATCATTCCGTCTGGTTTTCGTCAGAGCGATCGCGCCTATCCGCTCGCCGTCACCGATTGGTCTAAAGGTGAAATTACTAGAGCGCGTGTAATTGCTGCTAGCAGTTGTCTAGTGAGCCGCTGCGATGACGTGATTACCCGTAATCACATTTGCTAGCGAGCGATCGCCCCTACCGCTTGCTGCTGCATAGGTTCGCATTCTATATAGAATTTAAGAATAGTGAGATCGCCCCTCTTTATTTCTGAATGCCGAGCGCGGTTTTCAATACCTCAATGTCTTTGCCGCGATTGGCCATTCTGCCATGCAGGCCGTAGGTATCGTGATGTTGTTGTACTTCGTCGGCCATCTCTCCCTCTAATACTCTTTTAATGATGTTTTGATTGCGGGTAGAGAGTTGCTTGAGGGTGGACTGATTGATCATCCATCTTTCGGAGTCGTCTTTGGCCTGCTGGTGGTTGTACTGGATGATCTCACTAATGAGGTTAGCGACCTCGCGTTCGACTTGTTCAGAGTAATTCTGTTCATCAGCAGGCTTGTGAGCAGCCACTGACTTCATCGGTGAATGAGTGATCGCTGTGAGATGATTGATGGGGAGAAGGACTCGCGCTTCACGCACGGTGTTGACAGAGGCGATAAGATTACTCAAGCTGCTTAAAACTTGGTTGAAATATCTATGCTTCTAGCTACCTCGAACACTGAAGAGTTTATGATATCTGCAATCATTTACCTGTCATACGTGGCCGCGATACTAGGAGTTCTTATAGGGGCTCTTTTAGAGATTCGCTTTGTCCCCTACCTATCGCGAGCGTACCGTGCTTTGCTGTATTTCTTTATGATGATGGGGGCGATACTCCTGCTCCATTACCAGATAGTTCCATTTTGGGTTTCGGCCACACTCTTCATGATAAGTGCGATCGCACCTATAGCCCTTGAGAGGAACGTTGATTGGTTTCCTGAACTCCTTTCTCGATTGGAGGAGATTGAAAACGATAAACTTGAAGAAGATTGATTGCAGCTCGGAGCCTTATATTCCAATCCAAGGAGGGGGATGAATTTTACTAGAGAAGAAACTGAGCGGCTTTTGTTTGGCTGCACCATAAACTGGTCGAGTATTCCTGATGATATGCCTTTCGCCGTTGCGTCCATCAGTCGAAAGCACGCTCAGATGCTAAACGCTGCTGGGCAATTAGGATTCTGGAGTGAGGATGTCGACGTGCCTCGACTCCTGGCTGAAGGCTCTCTTCTATCGTCTGGCTTTTTGAAAAATCCAGATGTAGGTAATAGTGAGCCACTGATTACCGTTAATAGTGTCTACGGAAGGAAGCTGAGTAAGCCAGAATTAGAGACGTTTTTGTTCAGTATCTGCAAGTCAAGTTCTCCTGATGAGCTTGGGGAAGATCCTGAAACTGGAATAACCTATGCTACTTGGAATTTAAGCTAAGGCTCTATCCGGCGGATGCGTCAACTCATATATCCGTAGATCTAAAACTAGATCTGTGTAGCAAGACTTCCAATTCATCAAGAAGTGAGATAGTCTGCACACTGTTTCCTATTTGCTTGCCAGCGCCTGTGCAGCTCGGTTGTGATGATGGGATTACACGCTGTCACGTAATCGTCTTTTCCGTACAGAGAGCGATTGCCCCTGGCTGGTACTGCCGTCGCCGCTGCTACTTTTGAAAGCTGTACGGAAATCAAAAGCCAATCTTCGCAGTTCTGGTTGAGCGATCGCCCCCCTGCTTATCTCCTTCGACAGGAAGTGATCGCCTCTATCCAACTGCTGTCATCGGCTAGAACAGCAGGCGAGTTAAGCTCTCCTGAGTGCGCTCTATCGGTTGGTCTGTTCAGTGGCCGTTGTCTTTCAGTTGTATTGCTAAGGAGTGATCGCCCCATATTCTCTGCCATCTAGAGAGTGATCTCCTTGAGTCATGGAGTGCTGGCGTTGTTGCTGTCTACAGGAGCAATAGCGGTTTGGTGTAGGCTGTCGGCTACTGGCACTTATCTGCTAGCGCGATCGCCCTACCCGTCACTCGCCGCTGTCGCCGCCACCGTCACTATGCAACTGTCTTTTTGATGTAGAGCAGCGACCCCCGCATCTACGTTGTCACTGGCTAGGACGAGGGGTGTGGGGTGCTGCTAGAGCAAGGTGTAATTGTCTGTGCTGTTTGACTGTGATGACGTGATTACACACAATCACTTCTTTCAGAAGCGGGATCGCCCTCGTTAACTGATTGCCGTGGTCGCTAAGGCTGAAGTCGAAGGTACAGCCTGCTACCTGTGTTTTTCTGACAGCGCGATCACCTTGTTGTCTCAGCCGCTACTACGCGAATGTTGAACAGGGGTGCAGTCCAGAAGGCACGGACTTAGACCCCGATCGCGATTGCGAGAGGTTCTAAGTCCATGCCGTTACCCCTTCTGCTAGTTATTAGCGGTAGCGGCGCGATGGATTCGGGCTGTGGAGATCGCGCTGACGGCCTGCTACTCAGATGCTGATTC
Source organism: cf. Phormidesmis sp. LEGE 11477 (assembly GCF_015207105.1). GTDB lineage: Bacteria > Cyanobacteriota > Cyanobacteriia > Phormidesmidales > Phormidesmidaceae > Phormidesmis. The sequence goes on along the minus strand of NZ_JADEXO010000089.1, from coordinate 18,575 downwards.
TACACGCACGCTAGCGTCGCGAAAGCCAACCGAGATAGAACCGCCAATCAGCAGGGCGGTCAAGCCCAGTGTCACGATCGCGGTGATCGCGCACAGCCCCAGATTGATATTCACTGCTATTCCTTAAAACGGTAGAGCGTAGACACCTAAGCTGTACAGCCCCAATTCTCTAGAGGTGACTGCCTAAAGTGCGAGTATCACTTGAAGTCTTACAGCAGGCGTTAGCCTAACCTAAAGGTCAAGTGCAAGAACCGGAAAAGCGACCAGACTCGGGGTATGGCCCCGACTCGTACAAAATCCAGCCATATGATGAAAGCGTCTCGACGCCTGGGTTACAGCCACCAAAATTAGACATCCAAAAAAGTACTGACTAGCAGACAATCTTCTGTAGGCGAATAGTATAGAAGCCCTCCACCATAGTCTGCTGGTACAGAATGTATCTAAAACTCTACGTCAGTGGAAAGGAAGACATATGCCTTGGCTATTGTCAGCACGTTCAAAACCTATACAAAACGGGGAGGTCGAACAGATTGCAAAAGAGAACAGAACTATCCTAATGTGATCGGCAGCTTTTTGTAAGTGTGCCAGCCCGGTCTCACCTGCAACTCAAGCTCTGACGGGTCAACGGCTAAGCAAAGGTTTGGGCTACGCTTGAGCAAGTTAGTCAGTGCTATTTTCGTTTCCATCCGAGCCAGCGGTGCCCCCAAGCAAGCATGAATACCACTGCCAAAACCGAGATGCTTATTGGGAAAGCGTTCAATATCAAATACGTCTGGATTCTCAAACACAGCCGGATCGTGATTAGCTGCGCCTAAAAAGGGCATAACAGCTGCCCCTTTAGGAATGGTAACGCCATGCAGCGTTACATCTTCTAAGGCATAGGCAGGCTTCGTGCTCTGTACAGGGCCGAAATAGCGCAGAATCTCTTCTACGGCTGATTCGATGAGTTCAGGCTGTGCTTTAAGTTTCTCTAACTGCTCGGGATGTTGTAAGAGAGTTAGTACGCCGTTAGTAATAAGCTGCACGGTGGTTTCGTATCCTGCAACAATCATCAAAAAGACCATACTCACCAGCTCATCTTCATTGAGTTTTTCGCCTTCTTCTTCCGCCTGAATTAGCTTGGTGAGAATATCGTCTTTAGGATTAAGACGTTTGCGCTCAATCAGCTTGCGGACAAACGTAGACAAACGAGGCATATCCCAAAAAAAGGTGCGTACCACTGTCCAGCCTGAGAAACCGTCTTTTAGCGCGGTGAGGCCGTCTTTAAACTTGGGCATGTCTTCGTCATCTACACCCATCATTTCCTGAATAACCTTGACTGGAATCGGTAGGGCATAAGCTGCCTTGAGATCGACGGTTCCTATTCTCTCAGCTTTGTCTAACAGGTCGTGGGTTAGCGCATCAATTCGAGCTGACATTTTTTCGAGCGAGTGTCGAGTGAACGCCTGATGTACCAAATCTCTCAACCTGCGATGGTCAGGCTCGTCTTCAGTAATCATGCTTTGCGCCATCAGTTGTACGGATTTGGGCATGGGGAAAGGTATTCTGCTGCCACCTGTTGCGGTAGTGCGGTTGCGCACAAAGCGGGGGTCCTTGAGAAAGCTGACGCAGTCGTCATAGCGGGAGAGTATGTAGGTATCTAGGAAGCTTAATTTGCCGTGGAAGACGGGTGCTTCCTCTTGCATCCATTTGTAGTATTCGTACTTGTTGTTTACGAACTCTTTAGAGTTTAGGTCAAGTGGGAGCTGCAACTTTTGGGTAGTCTGTGTCGTAACCATTGACTGCGATCTCCTGATGAATAGGTAGGTGGTTTTGGTGGCGGTGAATTAAGCGTGTTATCCAAGTACAACTGGCAAGTGCTTGTAAGAATGAAGCCCAGGTGTTGTCTCCAACTCAAGCTCCGAAGAGTCTACGGCTAGCTGTAGATTAGGATTACGCTTGAGCAAGTTAGTGAGGGCAATTTTAGCTTCCATTCGAGCGAGAGGCGCACCTAAACAGGCATGGATGCCGCTGCCGAAGCCAAGGTGCTTGTTTGGAGATCGCTCAATATCGAAGACTTCTGGGTTTTCAAACATCTCTGGATCGTGGTTCGCTGAGCCGATACAGGCCGTCACAACTTTCCCTTTAGGAATACTGACGCCGTGAAGCTGCATGTCTTCTCCGGCGTAGGCTAATTCTGTGATGTATACCGGACTGGTAAACCGCAAAATCTCTTCTACTGCTGACTCAATTAGGTCTGTGTTAGCTCTCAGTTTTGCTAGCTGGTCGGGGTGCTGAAGCAAGGCAATGACACCATTGGTAATTAAATGCACGGTGGTCTGATAACCCGCAGCAATAATCAGGAAAACCATGCTGACAATCTCATCTTCGGTAAGCTTCTGACCTTCTTCTTCGGCTTGAATCAGCCCAGTGAGCATATCTTTACCAGGATTCTCTCTTTTGCGATCAATCAACTCACGCAAAAAACTAGACAACCGTGGCACGTCCCAAAGCATCGTCAGAATAATTCGTACACCTGAGAATCCGGTAATAATCGCTTCGATACCCTCGTCGAATCGCGGCATGTCTGCATCCGAGACGCCGACCATCTCTTGAATAACGGTCACAGGGATTGGTAGGGCGTAAGCCTCTTTAAGATCAACAGAACCTTCTGCTTTGCTTTTAGCTTCTGCTTCATCTAGTAGGGTGTTGGTGAGTTTGTCGATGCGATCGCTCAGCTCAGACATAGACTTCCGCGTAAACGCTTGATGCACTAAGCTACGCAATCGCTTGTGGTCAGGCTCGTCAGAACCAATCATGCTGTGCAGTATTAGCTCAGTTGACTTGGGTAGCGGAATAAAGGAAGGGAGAAGCGGGCTGCTGGTGTCTATTTTGCGATTATCGCGTACGACTCTAGGGTCTTTCAGCAAAGCAACACAGTCCTCGTAGCGAGAGACAACGAAGGCTTTGCCGGTCACATATTTACAGTGTGCAACGGGCGCTTCCCTGCGCATCCACTCAAAGTATTGATATTTGTTATTAGCAAATTCTTTCGAGGTCAGATCGGGCGGTGTTGGTAGATTGTTGAATGTCATGGGCTTTAGGGTTGAGTGTTAAAGGTGGAATTGTGCGTTTTCTAGCCAGGTGCGAGCTTCTGTCAGCTGAGAGAGCGGAAACACTCTCACCTCAGCCAATAGCGTACTGCCTGTAGAGTTCGCCATTTCCTTCAGCCAGTCAGCATCTGTGACTAGCGCAATATGGGAAAACCCTTTGTCATGCGCTAGGGCAAATCTGGCATCTTTCCAAAAGGTTGAGGGGTCAGTTCCATAGGGACTACGAATTTCATGCAGAATGCGTAGTTGACCGTGTTGTGCCATGTCAGCTTCTATTTGGGCAACAATATCGGCTGAACCTGTCTCGGGCGAATCATCGTCTGTCACAAGCTCAACGATGTTGTTATCAGAATTGTTCTTGTATGCGATCATTAGTGAGCTTTCCGTCTCCAAAAGTACGAATTCGTTCTAGCTAGCCGCCGCAAGCCACGCTCTGGCTTCGGCAATCTGAGAGCGCTCGTACACCTTCAGCTCGAATGGATAGAGTCCACCGATGGCTTCGGCAACCGTTTTTACCCACTTAGCGTCAGCGATGATTGCCGCATGACTGATGTTTCTAATCTTGCTGACTTGCTTGAGATCTACCCACAAGGCCATAGGGTCTACGCCTTTAAAGTCACGAATGTCTTCGAGAACTCGAATCTTCTCGTACTTAGCTAGATCGGTTTCGACCTCCTTGATGACAGATTGCATGTCTGCAGCTGTAATTTTCCCTTCTATAACAATCTCCACAACCGGGCTATTTTCTACACGATTGTATTGAAGACCAGACTCTAAAGTTTTGTCAGACGCTGTAATCAACCAGTTACGGGCCGCATCAATGCTTGAGAGGTCAAACGCTTTGACTTCAGCAGAAAGCACATTCCCTGCCGCTGCTGCAATGGTACGCATCCACTCAGTATCAGCAACCACAGCAACGTGGCTAAAGTCATTCACATGCTTTAGGCCAAACTGGGCGTCTTTCCACAGCGTCATCAGATCCATGCCCTCGAAGCCACGAATCTCTTCCAGCAGCCGTAGCTTGCCGTGCTTTTCGATATCGGCAGTCATCTGCTTGATGACTCGATCAAAATCGGCTTCGGTCACCTTACCTTCAACAGTCATCTCAGTAACGTTGTTACCAAGCGGATTTTTGTACTCAATCATGAACTGTCTCCTATTCTTCTTTTTGTTACGGCAGCTGCGATAGTCTTGTAAATGCAGTCACCTGTCACGTGACCGATAGGTCATATGACTAATCAGTCATATTGTAACAACTGGTATTAGCTTCTGGTTAAAAAATACTGGTTCCGTTGCAAATCTATGTCTAGAGTTAGCGATCGCCCAATCGAATCCATATGGAATTAGCCTTTGGGATAGCGCTTCATTGCCCAAGTAAACGCTGTTTTGTGAACCACTTCAAACCCATGTCGCTGATAAAACCGCACAGCAGAAGGTGTTGTTGTTTCTAAATAACAAGGCGTCTGTGTACGATCTGCTTTTTCTAACACAGGCTGAAGCAGTCTGCCTCCGATACCTTGCCCCTGACATTTTGGCGAAACTCCCAGCATTCCCAAATACCAGTGCGGTTCAGGAGCAAACTTATCGTGCAGCTGCATCTCTGCGTTGACAAGTGAAATAAGGTCCATTATTCGACGCCAACGTATATAAAATGGGCTTGCGATTAGTCCAGAGGTTACCACCTGCCATAGCTGTGACAATGTAATTTTAAACGCTTCCGGAGGCAACCAAATCGCCACTCCGTTGGGTTCATCAGCGGTTGTGTAAAGGTGACCGTATGACTGAGCAAAGTTGAGAAATGACCGACTGAGGTGCTTAAGCGCCTTTCTCTTGGCGGTAGGATCTTCAGGAAAAAAGTAGCCTATTAAGGGATCTTGGCTAAAGGCTGACGAGAGATGCTCGGAGGCGATCTCAAAATCTGATGATTGCAACGGCACAATCTCTGCTTTCACAGCTGTTTTCATGGTTTTTTCAGATGCCTTCTGTATCTGATCGCTTTGCATGGATAGTCTCCTTAAAATTAGGTTGAAGCGATATGCTAATTCTCAGAACAAACGGGCTGACTAACCTTCAGAGGTTGTCAAGGTTGTATCAGTCGATTGAAATTTAGTGTGGTTATTGAGGGGGGTTTATTGAGGTGATCGCGTCATGGCTAACAAGGTTTCCACGATCTGGGTCCGCCTTTCTTCACGGGGGACAGCCATTTGAAAGGCTTCCGAGAACCAGAGTCCATCGATTGCTAGCTGAATAATTGTTGCCTGAACCGGATCAAGTCCGTCTGATTCAAGACGCTGATGCCAGCGTTGTTCATAAGCTTCTACTGATTGCAGTAGTTCACTCGGCATCTCAACCAGGATGGATGATAAGCGGGCAATCAATGCGAGCGATTCTTTACTCGTTCGTTCTGCCGAACGCACATAGGCTCTAGTCCACTGTCCAGGCGTCCCTGGTGCATCATCCTGTTCAAATTCCTGTTGTAGGGCAGCTTCAAAATTTTGAAGCTGTTGCTGACCCACATTGACAATCAATGCGTTCTTATTCAGAAAGTGATACAACAATCCTCCTTTGCTAACGTCTGCCTGCTGAGCAACCGCGTCAAGGGTTAATGCTTCCACCCCTCTATCAATAATTACTTGAGCAGCAGCCTGCAAAAGCTTCTCACGAGTGGCCGATCGAGCCTTTGTTTTTTTGCTGGCCCCCATAGCAATAACCTCAAAATACGGCGTGAATTATGCCCATGAATTAACTATACCGTCTAGACGGTTTTTTGTGCCATCTTTTTGTCAAAAGAGGTATGGCTCCGACTCTTGAAAAATCCGGCCATAGGCTAAAGCGTTGCGACAACTGAGTTACAGCCGTCGAAGATTCGACCTCTTAGGAAAGTACTAACTAACAGACATTAATCTATCTAGCCCTTTCTGGTGGTGGATGGATTAATCGTAGTGCAACGGTGGTGGATGCCGCGCGTCATCGAGATGATACTGGCCGAGCAAGATGAGGTGATCAGGATCTTGAAGAAGCGACGTGCTCTCCTGCTTCTGCCAAAGTAATCAGCCAACAGCTACACCTCGCTTATTTTTGGATTTTCTGTCTTCGGTGTCAGCAGTACATACAGGCAGGGAATCACAATGAGGGCCGTGCCTGTTGCGGCAATTAAGCCGAAGATAATGGCGCTGCACAGTGGCATCCAGGTCGGGTCGCTAAAGGCTAGTGGCGTGAGGCCGATAATTGTGGTGACACTGGTCGTGAGAATAGGCCGCAAGCGATCCGCTGCGCCATTTGCGGCTGCTCGCCTTACGGTCATGCCCTCCGCCTGATAGCTGTTCATGGTGTCTACCATGACAATTGCATCATTCACCACAATGCCGACTAGCGCAATTACGCCAATGAATGTGGTGAAGGAGAACGGAATCCAGGCGAGAAAGGAACCGAAGAAGGTGCCGATGAGCGCCAGGGGAATCGTGAGTAAGATAATAAACGGCTGACGGAAGGAGTTGAGCTGAAGGACGAGGACTGCGAACACCATGAAGATAGCGAGGCCCAATGCCTGCCCCGCAGAGCCAAAGGTTTCGGCTTGCTCTGCCGCTTCACCCCCAAAGCTGTAGCTATAGCCAGCAGGCCAGCTTTCTTGCAGGGCTGCAAGTTTGGGTTCTGCCGCTGCCAAAATTTGGCCAACGGTGGCGTCTCCTGCCGTTTTGGAAAGTACTTTTACGGTGCGCTCACCGCCCGAGTGGGTAATGGAAAGGGCTGTTTCGCCCTGCACAGCGGTTACAACAGATCCAGCTGGGATGACGGGCTTATCAGGATTAGAGCCAAAGAAGCGAATCAGTCCAAGCTCATCGCGCCGAGTTGGGCCACCGACTGTGCCATTGCGAGAAGGCCAAGCCGTACTCAATCGAATTTCGATATCTTCTTGATTACCGCTGGTTGCAAAGTCCCCGACCTGGGTAGCGCTCATGTAATAACGAGCCTGAGTAGTGAGATCGTCTTCGGTAAGGCCATAAAAGTCCAGCTCTTCTCGGTTGGGCAGTAGCTTCAGGTCGGCGCGAAGATTGCCCAGATTGTCACGCACATCGGCGGAGCCTGGAATTTGCCGGAGAGCGTCTTGTACTTGGGCAGAGATTTGCCTAAGTTGAGGAATGTCACTGCCGACGATTTCAATAGAAATTGGGTCGCCTGCACCTGTGGAGCTTTCGGTGTTTAGGGTTAAGGTTGCTCCCGGATAGCGCTGTACGGCTTCAGTTAGCTCATTTCGCAGTTCAGTAGCGTACACATCTGAACCGAGTTCGCGATCTTCTACGGGCACAAGCACAACAGAAAAGCCAGAGAGATAGCTGCCGTTGCTAGCCTGGAGGCTTCCTGAACTTACAAGCGTGTTGCCCTGGCCGGTGTATTTGATGATGCTTTCTATGTAGGGCTTTTGGCGAAGAATGTTGCCGAGGTCATCCGCGATCGCCTGTGAAACCGTCAGAGTCGTCTGCGGTGGCATCTCCACATCAATCCCAATCTTAGGGCTATCCGACTCTGGGAAAAAGACGGTAGGCACCTGAGTAAAAGCGAAAATAGAGACAATGAAAAGGCCCAGCACACCCACCGTCCAAGCTCGAATCGTCGCCCGATTGCGTACCGTATGATTTAAACTCCAGCGAGAGAACTTTTCCGACGCCTTTTCACTTAGCTTATCTACCCGAGACTTAGGCTGATCCTTACTTACATTTGCCAGCAAAAAGCGAGAAAGCGGAATGTCGATCAATAGCGCGATCGCAAAGCTGAGAATCAAACAGATGATTGCTGTGAGTGGTAACAGCCGGATGAACTTACCCATCGTGCCGCCAATCGCCATCAGCGGTGTCATCGCTAGAATCGTCGTGAGCTGTCCGGCAAAGGCAGGTGCGGCATAGGTTTTCACCGTCTTCAGTGCAGCCTGCTCAAAACTGAGCTTAGAGACGAAAATCGCTTCGTGCATTCCCTCCATCACAAGGATGAACACGTCTACCAGGATGCCAAGGGCTAGCACCATGCCAATGAGCACCATGTTGTTGAGGGTTTGACCCATCAGCCAGAGAACAGCGATCGCACCCAAAAACGTCAGCGGAATGGATAGCCCTGCAATCAGCGCCTCTCGCCAGGAAAGTGCGATGAATAGAATGACGAACACCGCCACCATCGCCTGAAGCACGTTTACAAACAAGCTTCCTAGCTGATCCCAAATCAACTCTGAGTCATCCGCCGTCACCCGATAGCTCATGCCCGGTGGCCAGATGTTTGGATCTTCCTGCGCTAGCTCTACATCGGCCAAAACACGCTCAATCACCTTAATCGTGTCTTGTCCAGGTACCTTTTTAATCGAAAGGCTCACAACAGACTCGTAAGGTTCACCGTTGATGCTAATCGCGGCTGTGCTGGTTTCTGTCTCCAGCTCCTGGCGAATGCTCGCGACTTCTTGCAACCGGATTAGGCGGCCATCAATTCGAGTAATCGGCAGTTGACGCAGCGTGTCGATGTCGCGGAAGCGCCCAAAAAAGCGAACCTGTGTACCAATATCGTCACTCTGAATTTCGTTGAGCGGCGCGTCTGTATTTGCCGAGCGAATGCGATTAGCAATCGTCGCTGGAGAGAGTTCTAAGGCTGCGAGCTGATTAGGATTAAGCTGAATTTGTACGACTTCATCCCGTGCGCCGCTCAGGTTTACGTCGGTGACGCCTGCCACTTTCTCTAATCTGTCCTGTAGGTTGGTCGCTGCCTGTGAGAGAACAACCGGATCGAGATTGCCGAATAGGGCTAAAGTGACAATCGGCGCATCGCTGACTGAAATTTGTTGTACGGAGGGCTGGTCAGCATCTCTAGGCAGGCTAGGCTCCGCTTCGGCAACTGCATCTCGCAGTTTTTGAATGGATTTGTCAATATCTGCATCCGTGCGAAACTCCGCAGTGATAGAAGAGAATCCGCTGAATGAAGCACTGTCTAACGATTTAAGCCCTTCAACCGATTTGATTTCTTTTTCAAGTTCGTTAGTGACCTGTTGTTCTATGGTTTCTGGGTCTGCGCCTGTCCAGGTGGTGGTGACCGATGCGATCGCCACCGCAATATCAGGATTCGACTCCTTAATCATCGAGCCATAGCCCAGCAGCCCGCCCACGACAATCAAAACAGTCAGCAAAATACCAAAGACCGTTCGCAGAAAGAAGAATTTTGTAAAGGCAGACGCTTTAACCGGATGTTCTAACCGGGGTGGGGGCTCCGAAAGTGCGGACAAATTAACAGCGCCTATGGGTGGTTGATTCTTACTCATGGCTTACTGACCTCCCATCGCAGTGAAGTCAGACTGTGTGACGTTTACTTCAGCGCCATCAACCAGCCCATTCTGCCCTTCTGTCACCAGTTGTTCACCGGGCTTTACCCCACTCAAAATCTCCCTTTTATCCAGTCCCTCTACGCCTAGCTCCACCTCACGCTGCTCCACGATATTCTCGTCATTTACTACAAATACGTACGGCACCTGATTACGGAAAACTACCGCGTTCAGCGGGACAACAACCGCATTTTCCTTTTCATCTGCTGCAACCCATAGCGTGACGCTGCCACCATGCTGAAGATTGGCAAAGCCGCTGCTAATCTGCGCGGTGACATCAATTGAGCGGTTGCCAGGGCTGACCGCAGGGGTCACTGAGTACACTTCACCTCTGGCCTCGGCTCGGTCTGCAAGATTGTTGCTGGTGCTCGCTACCTGAGTCACATTCGGCGTGATTAAAGCGGTTTGGCCAGATTTTATGCGATCGCCCGAAGAGGCAGGCAGCTCAGCCACTACCTCAAAGTCACTTGGGTCAATCACCACAATGGGCACTCTGTTCAGCAGCTCCTGATAGTTACCCAGCTGAGAAGACACTGCCTGCTGAGAGTAATACTCATTCTCTCGAATGTTTAAATAGGCCACCACACCATCAAACGGCGCGTAGATTTGAGTGCCTTCCAGCGCAATTCTTGCTTGCTCTAACCTCGCCAGCGCCGTATCAATCTGCGAATCAACTGCCTGCAACTGCTGCTGGGCTGCAACGACCTGAGCTTGTGCCGTACTCACTTGTGCCTGGGCCGACTGCACCTGAGCATCAGCCGACTGAGACTGTGCCCCGGCATCTTGAAAAGTATTGATTCGGTTATCTAATTCACTATTAGAAATCGCTCCTTGCTCATACAGCGCCTGATACCGTTGCGACTCCGTTTGGGCCAACGTACGGGATGACACAGCCTGACTTCTCTGTGCCTCTGCTTGTGCCACCTGCGCTCTAGCTGAAGCCACTCCTGCTTCTGCCTGCGCTACGCTTGCCGCCGCCGCTCCTCGTTGTCGCCTAACCTCATTCACTGACGATTCTGCTTGAATTACATCGGCTTGCAGTCTGCGGTCATCAATCTGCGCCAGTAGCTCACCCTGCTGCACCAAATCTCCTGCTCGCAAGCTACGCCCATCCTGACTGACTAAATAAGTAATATCGCCGTCCACATCAAACGCTAAGTGCTTGAATCGCACCGCCTGCACCGTTCCTTCACTCGATACCCAAGCCTGAATATCGCCTTCGACAGCTGCAACCGTTCTCACGCTCAGCGGCGCACGTTCAGCTACCGCCGCTACTTCACTATTCTTACCCTGCAACCGATAGACAGAAAGACCACCCACTGCCAGTATCAAGCCCAACACTGGAAGCATCCACCAGGAAAACTTACGGCGCTTTTGCGGTGGCTCTGTCTGCTGGATTTCATCAGCACTCTCGACCAAGCTCAGGTCTTGCTCCGCTAGTACCAGCACTTCTTCCGGTTCTTGGGTAGCCTCTGACTCGGAAGGACTAACTGTTTCCTGTGACATACTTTTACCGATGCTAAACGGACGCTGGAACAATATGACTAAATAGTCACATGACCGCTTAGTCATATAGTAGCCGCAAAAGGTTAGCGATGAACTAATCCGGAAGATATAGATCAAAACGTTACGCTAGTAGCCCTGCTGAATATTTAGGCTGTAGTGCTGCCCATGCCTCGCTCTAAGACCTGAATGAGTCCGTCAAAAATGCGCTCTACGCCCTGCATGTCTAGCACTATCTCGGCACTCTCTGTCAGCGCTTCGGTGTCTATCTCCAGCTTTTCGGGAATGAAGTATCGCAGATTGTCCGCAGTTGTCAAAATCATGAAGGTCGCTAAATCAGGATCTAAGTCAGCTCTCAAATCACCGTTGGCAATACCTCGTTCGACCAGATCGTGAATCGGTTTTTTATAGGCTGCTTGCAGACGCTGAAAAACTTCCTTTTTTACTGGGCTATCGCTATAAGCTGCTCGGTTAATAATTTGGGTGAGCTGAGGATGATGCAATGAAAATTGTATACTGATACCAAATCGCCAGCGCAGTTCTCGAAAGAAGTCTCTTTTCTGCTTTGATTTCTCTGCTTTGCGAGCTGCTTCGATAAAGTCAATCCGTTGCACACTAGCCGAATCTACCAGATATAAGTACAGGTCTTTTTTATCTTCAAAGTACTGATAGAAGCTGCCTTTAGCGATTTTTGCTTGCTTCACGATATTTGAGATAGAAGCGTTATCGTAATCAGCACTAGCAAATTCTGAGATCGCTAAGTCAGTAATTTTCTGTCTCTTTTTTTCAGATAGGTTGAAGAACGTTGGCTTAGGCATAAGGACAGCACTGTGCAGCATGTGACTTGTCGGTCACACTCTAGTTATAAGCGATATCATACTATTTCGTCTAATGACTGCGTATAAGTAACGGAGTGCTACTCCCGACTGTTGCAAAGTTGAAGCATATTCTAGAAGTGCTTTAGTAGCTGGGTTATAGCTGCCGAAAATAAGACCATTCAGCAAAGCCCTAACTGACAGACTCTTTTTGGTAGGCAAGTAGTACATATGGTCTTAGCCATAGTTTGCTGGCGCAGAGTAACCCCAATACTCCGCATATCTAAAGAAAGTAGAGGAATAAGCTCGGAAATTATGTAGCCTAATTGGCTAGTGTTTTAAGAGCACTTTGAGCCACTGTTTCAGCGCGTGCTGAGGTGACCTTTTGATATCGCAGCGTGGTCATAATTGACTCATGCCCCATCAGTGCTCTCAGCTCCTCAATCCCCATCAACCCCACCCGCTCAGTGGCAAAGGTATGACGCAAGTCGTGGAGCCTCGCACCTTCTAGATCAGGAACATCTGCAATCAACCGCCGCCAGTTCTGATGCACCGTTCGATAGCTGAGACGACTGACACTGCCCGCTATCGGCTGCTGTGCGGTGAATAGAGCAGGACATTGATGATGTCGGTAGTGCTTAAGATAGGTGTTGAGCTGCCGAGCCGCATCATCGCTGTAAAAGCACCAGCGCTGCTTGTTGCCTTTGCCAACGACTTGAAACTTCTGTTGTTTGAGATCGACTTGTTCAAGATCGAGCGCCAGCAGCTCTGAGATTCGTGCGCCACTACGATGCAACAATCTCACGATTGCATGGGTGCGACAATCTGTTTCAACCGCTCGATACATCCGTCTAATCTGGTCTGCTGTAAGATAGCGAATCACCTCGTCAGAGCCGTGTTCACCCTTGTGTGTATCGGGCTTACGTCGCTTCAGTTTGGCAATCGGATTCACCTTAATGTGTTGTTGCTCAACAGCGTAATTGAACAAGGCTTGAATGGTTGCCTGATGCCGATGATGGGTTGTGTAGGCCAAATGCGAGAGACTATCGAGATACTCAGTGAGGAGGGTACGATCGCAAATCTCTATCGGCCAGCTGCCGTACTCAGCCAGCAAAGGCATCAGCGTATGCTCATAGGATTTCACCGTTTTCTGAGCGAGACCCGGTCGGTCTAAAAATTGCGTCGCCACCATCGCTAGAGAGATCGGCATGGCCATGAAATAAAGGTAAACATCAGCAGCAAAGACTAGCCTTTACTCTATCGTTTAGACAGACTGTTGTTTCGCCATTTCTATAAAGCTTTTGAAATCCTCGAACGTCCCAAAGCCCGGAGAATCGCTGGCCGAGTACGTCCACCGGCTCCGCTTAGCCCTCGGTATGAGTCAGCAAGCTGTGGCCGAGAAGTCAGGCATTCACGTTCAGAGCATCGGCAAGATTGAACGCGCTCACACCACAGTACTCAAAGCGAAGACCAAACGCGGGCTAGCCTACGCTCTAGATGTCCCCGAAGCCCACTTGGAGGCAGCGGCCAAAGGGGTCGCCGTTGAGGAGACTGGCGCACTGAAATTTTGTCCGCAGTGCTGGAAACCAAGCAATGCACCTGACCCTATGTGGCTACACGTCCATGCTCACTACTGCTTCCGCTGTGGCAGCAGCCTGCGCCACCAGTGCATTCAGTGCGAGGCTCCTATTACTTCTCTGAAGCACCGCTTCTGCCCCTACTGCGGCACGGCCTATACCGCGCTTAAAAAAGCAGAGTAGAGGATAATCTATCGCGAGGAATGCGCCCGTGCCCAGTGTTGAAGAAACCGCCTATCCCAGGTTGAAGAGTAACCCTAGCCCAGAAGCCTTAGAGACCCTCTACACGCCCACCGATGAGGAGATCGCTCTAGCGAAGCGAACCACAAAAGGCGAGCGGCCCATCGTCAGTTTTCTCGTCCTGCTCAAGACCTTTCAAACAGTGGGCTATCCCATGCAGCTAGCGAAGGTGTCGAGCACTATCATTCGCCGCGTCGCCGCCAGTGTTAACAGTCAGCTGACGCCGGAAGATATCGCTGGCTATGATACCTCTGGCACCCGCCAGCGTCATGTAAAAGCGATTCGTCAACATTTGGAGGTGCAGCCCTTTGCCACGGCAGCGCGGCAGATAATGTTTTCAGCGATGGAAACAGCCATAGAAACCCAGCATGACCTGGTCGATTTGATTAACGTTGCCCTAGAGGAGCTGGTCAAAGAACGGTTTCAACTGCCTGCCTTCTCGACGCTGGAGAGAGCGGCTAAAGAGGTACGTGTTGCTCATAACAACAAACTCTATCAAAGCGTGAGTGATGCGTTGAACGGTGGAGAACAGATGCAGCTTTCACAGTTGTTCTACTGCGCGGTTGGTGAAACAACAACACTTTGGCATGAGGTGAAGCAGGAGCCGGGGAGTCCAAAACTCGGTGAATTGCAAAGTCTGGTAGAACGGCTGCGCTGGCTACAGCTTTTGCAGATGGCAAGCGTAGCCTTCTCTGCGATGCCTGAAATTAAGCGAACTAACTTTGCGGCCCAGGCCCAGGCGTTAGAGGCCAATCAAATGAAGGAATTGCCAGAGGCCAAAAGACAAACCCTGGCAATAGCCCTGCTGCAACGGCGCTATGCTCAGACGCTTGACGACATCGCTGAGGTGTTTATCAAACGCATGAGGCGGATGCACTACAAGGCCAAGGAAGCACTGGAAAACTATCGGATAGAAAGTCAGCAGCGCACTGATGAGCTGATCTCAAAATTGCGACAGGTAGCGATCTGCCACAGCACCGATGGTGAGATAGCAGATCGCTTTGCTGTCGTTGGTTGCGTCCTTGGCGACGATCCACAAGAGCTGATCGCGCAGTGTGATGACCACTTGGCCTATGCCGGTAACAATTACCTGCCCTTTCTACCGAAGCTTTATCGTAGTCACCGAGCGGTGCTGTTTCGCTTTCTGTCGGTCGTGCCGCTCTTTCCCAGCACTCAGGATGACTCCCTGGCAGCGGCGATTGCGTTCATCCGAGCCCATCGAGGCTCCCGGAAAACTTGGCTACCGTTGACTAGCGACAATTCGTCAGACGAAGCGGATGTCGCCCCTGTGCCTCAGATGAGCCTGAGCTGGGTGCCGACAAAGTGGTGGACGCTGGTAACGGGTGAGAAGAATCGGGCGGCAGTGCCCACCCAGGTGCATCGTCAGTACTTTGAACTCTGTGTGTTCTCTCATATCTTGCTGGGCCTCAAGTCTGGTGATCTCTATATTGAAGGTAGTTCAGCCTTTGGGGACTATCTCGCGCAGCTGATCTCATGGGATGAGATGCAAGAGCACCTTGATGACTATGCCGAACAACTTGGCTTTCCCACTGAAGGTACAGCTTTTGTAGAACATGTCAGAGCGTGGCTGACAGACAAAATCGAGGAAACCGATAAGGGCTTTCCCGCCAATACAGACGTCTACTTCAAGTCAGACCGTTTGGTCATCCGCAAGGCAAAAGCGAAGAGTCGAAAAGCCGCAAAGAAACTGAAGAAGCTGATTAACGCACGGATGAAGCCGGTTAATCTGCTCGATGTACTGGTCGATACGGAGCAGTGGCTAACGTGGACGAAGCACTTCAAGCCAGTCTCAGGGTACGAAGCCAAGATGGAGAATCCCGTTGCTCGCTACTTGGCTACGACGTTTTGCTATGGCTGCAATATCGGTCCGTCCCAGCTGGCCCAGTCGCTCTCGCTCTTTGATCGCAAGCAACTGTCACGGGTGAACCAGCGGCATGTCAGCGATACGCAGCTGCACTATGCGGTTGAGTCTGTGGTCAATGGCTACAATCGCTTCTCCTTACCCAGGTTCTGGGGGGTGGGCAAAAGCGCGTCAGTCGATGGGACCAAGTGGGATATCTACGAGAATAATTTGTTGGCTGAGTATCACATCCGCTATGGCGGCTACGGTGGTCTTGGTTATTACCATGTGGCCGACAACTACATCGCGCTCTTCAGCCATTTCATTCCCTGCGGTGTTTATGAGGCGCTTTACCTGTTTGACGGACTGTTGAATAACCACTCGGATATTCAGCCTGATACGCTGCACGGCGACACGCATTCCCAGAGTCTGACGGTCTTCGGATTAGCCTATTTACTGGGTATCAAGCTGATGCCGCGTATCCGTAATTTGAGAGATTCGACCTTTTTTCGAGCAGGCACAGAAGTCCCTTGCCAACACATAGACGTGTTGTTTTCTGACACGGTGGATTGGGATCTCATTGAGACGCACTTGCCCGACATGCTACGGGTGGTGTTCTCGATTATGGCAGGCAAGATCAGCGCCTCTACGATTCTTAGGAAGCTGAACACCAACAGCCGAAAGAACAAACTTTTTAAGGCATTTCATGCCTTGGGTTCGGCAGTTAGAACGGGTTTCTTGATGGAGTACATCCACAGCGCCAAGCTCAGAGCTAGGGTACAGGGGGCAACGAACAAGAGTGAATCGTTCAACGCCTTTGTTCAGTGGTTGGCCTTTGGCGATATGGGGGTGCTCAGAACCAATAACCGGGAGGAGTTGCGTAAGCGCATCAAGTACAACCATCTGGTGGCCAATTGTGTCGTGCTCTACAACGTCTTTGAGATGAGTCGTATTCTCAATGAGCTAGCCCAGGAAGGCCATCACATCGACCCAGCGGCGGTGGCTGGCATCAATCCCTATGGCACGGATCATCTCATTCGGCTGGGGCAGTATCACCTCGATGTCGCCCGTCAGCCACCGCCGCTGAACTACGATTTGCCGATCTCGCCACCATCGGAAGCAGCCTGATTTAATGTCTGTTAGTTAGTACTTCTCTAGATGGTCTAATTTTTGGTCGCTGTAACCCGGTCACCACATTGATTTCAGCATATGGCTGGATTTTGCACGAGTCGGGGTATGGCCCCGACTCGCTTTAGCTTGGAGGTTGTTTAAGCCGTGATCGCACCAGTTCGTTAAGCACGTATAGCAGTAGAACGCTAGCAACCAAAATCAATACCCCTGTGATTTGCTCACCCAATTGGTAAGCAGTCGTAGGGGCATTCTTTTGCCAGCTACAGCCAACGTCAAGCACATCTAGTCCAGTGCTATCTAGTTTTTCAAGGCAACGGTTCAAGCTTTCCATGTTGTCAGGATGCCCTGTCATTGTGTAGATGTCGAAGTTGCGCCGCTCTGTCGAAGCAATCTAGGAAGAGAGTGCGGCATATAGCGAGTATGAGTGATAGGCTTCTAATTGTGACTCGCCGCTGTAGCCTCAGAAGTGACAATACCTCCACGTCAGAAAACTGATTCACCATCAAAACCTCCACTGACCAGAGTTCCGCAGTGCCTGCGAGGTGGCGACCATGTATATGACGATAGCGATGGCATCTGCTCTTTGTGTGGAGAAAACCCACTTGCAGCAGTAGGGTGGGCAAGACTACAAGTAAGAACATGCCCAAACAAACTGTGTCAGGCCACACTCTCTGCGAACGCCGTAAAATGTCCTCGCTGCCGACGTTCTCTGCAGCCTACTCTCGTAGCTAGATTGATTAGAGTCTATCAGGTGACGATAGAGCCACTGCTTGCCTACCTGTTCGCGCCCAGACCCAGCGGAATTAGCATGTTCGAGCAAGGTACTTTAGTCGTGATTACTACGATAGGAGTTTGTTTTGGGCAATATGTTCGCTCAGAGGAGAAAGACATATTTCTTCTCGGGAGCCCAGAGCTTATATTTTCACTAGTTATAGCGCTAGCTGTAATACCTTCAATAATAAAAGAGGAAAAGTTTTTAGCTTCAGAAACACCATTCATTAACCGAATGGGACTTTCCTTACAAAAAGGATTAGCCTCGGACGTAATAGTTCAAGGTATAGGCAACGAATTACCTTAAAAAAAGTAAAGAGTTCAGATATGGCTCAACGCACAACTCAAGAAAGCACAAAGCATCACCTCCACCCACACAGCATAGCCTGTCCTAGTTGTGGGCAACATTCAGTTGTAGTAAAAGATGAGAATCATTTTATCTGTCTCAATTGCAACTGGAGTAGGAACATCTCTAGAGGCACTAGCTTTTTTGAGATATTTGTTTTTGCCATTGTGATAATAATCCTCCTTTCAATTGTGCTGTAAAGGCTGTTAATCAGCACTCTATTCGAGACGAAAGGAACGGCTCAAACCCAGCAATAAAACCAGCTCCGATAGAAAGCAAAAGCTCCAGCACCTGAATGCTGAAGCTTTGGAGCTTGCGCCCTAGTCAGAAAGGAACGACGCCAGTGCTTTCACTAGCGCTGTCACCATCAGAACGAGAAGAATCTCCTCCATCTGGCTACCTCCTATAGGGTTTACATCCCGTTGAAGTGAATCAGGATGATTGAGGCAAGGTCACCACAACTATGTCTCAAAATTCTGAATACTAATTTCCCTCGGGGTAGATACAGGCTACCCCGAGGGAAATTAGTATGTCAAGACATAGTTGTGGTTAACCTCAACATACCCGTTCTTCACAGAAAATGTCAACAGCTTTATGTAATCTACATCTTTTGCTCGTACCAAGAACATTCAGATGCAAAGCAATCACAAAGTGTACTTGACTTTACTAAAGAGATTCTACAGTTGCAGACTATGAAAATTGTTACAGCGCCTTTCAGGTGGTTCATATCGGGGTTTTCCGGGAAGACCTCGTGGGAGTGGCTAGAGTGTGAGATCGCCCTCAGTCATGCGGTACTGCCGTTGTTGTTGCTGTCGCCAGGTGGAAGAGCGGTGTGGTGTTGGTTGGTACCGAAGCGCTGTCATACATTTCGCAATTACGTGATGACT
>NZ_JADEXO010000088.1 GCF_015207105.1 cf. Phormidesmis sp. LEGE 11477 | reverse complement strand
ATGTAGGGCTGCACAGCGTCTTCAGAGCCCAGCAATACCACCCGGCCCCAGCCGGCTTTACGCATATCTGGAATAAAAGTACGGCAAATTCGTACCGTTCCCATCAAATTGACGTTGATGGTGTGCATCCAGCCTTCGTCATCGATATCATCTAGAAAATCACCCACCGCTCCAGTAATGCCTGCCGAATGGACAACCACTTCAGCCGGGCTACCAAAGTGTTCGATCACCTGGTCGCGAGCGGCTTCTACCTGCTCTAGGCTAGTGATATCGGCTTTGACTGGAAACGGATCGCCAAAAGATTTGAGATCGTCAATCTCATCAAACGAACGATTTAAGATGGCGACTTTAGCGCCCTCTTTTAACAAAATCTCAGCCGTTGCCTTACCAATGCCAGAGTCGCCCCCTGTCACCACAGCAATTCGATCTTTTAGCCCTAAATCCATGAAATGTGTCTTCCTATCAAATGTCTGAGGTCTGAATCAACAGCAAGCTGCGCCTTTAATTTAGAGTGCCGAGCCGATGAGTAGTTCACTTGTGCAACAAAAGCTTAGACAATCGTGACTCAGATAATGAAAGCTTAGATCCTTAAATGGGCTCAGACAATATAGAGAGCGTACAATAATGGCCAAGTTAGATCTTCAGCGAATTATGCCTCATAACGTAAAACCCAAGGCCGTCGTCTTGCTCTCGGGCGGGCTAGATTCGGCAACTTGTGCGGCTCAGGCGATCGCAGATGGCTATGAGGTGATCGCGCTTTCGTTCGACTATGGTCAGCGCCATGATAAAGAGCTGATTGCAGCGCGCGAACTCGTCAATGCATTCGGCATTATCGAGCATCGAATCGTAGAGGTTAATCTGGCTCAGTGGGGCGGCTCGTCGCTAACCGATATGGCCATGGCTATTCCTACTGACGGCAAAGAGCCTGTAGATGAAGTAATTCCATCTACCTATGTGCCAGGGCGCAACACTGTTTTTATTGCGATCGCTCTTTCTTTGGCCGAAGCTAAAGGCGCGATCGCTATCTATTTAGGGATCAACGCAGTCGACTACTCCGGCTATCCAGACTGTCGGCCAGACTATCTAGCCGCCTTTCAACAGCTAGCAACACTCTCTTCTAAAGTGGGGCTTGAAGGTCATGCCCCTCAGCTAGTGGCTCCGCTTGTATTAGAGTCCAAAGTCGACATTGTTCGTCGGGCCTTAAAGCTAGGCGTACCGATTGCAAAAACCTGGTCTTGCTACAGCGGCAAAGACTTTCCCTGTGGCCAGTGTGATTCGTGCCGGATTAGAGATAGCGCCTTAGTCGCGGCGGGTAGAAGCGATTTGGCAACGTCACCTGCCGTCACAAGACCTGTCACAATATAGCCAAGATAGAAACCAGAATAGATAAAACATAAAGCGCTATGGCTAGCAGAAAAAAGGCATCTAGCAAAAAAGTCTCCTCTGTCAAAAACCAGAAGACCCGCTCAAATAATAGTCAGAAAGCAAATAAAAAAGGCAGAGACATTCCTAGAAAGAAGCCGCCTCAAGGCATGAGCCAGGAGCGCTATGACAAACTGGTCGCAGAATCTCAAGCGCCATACAAAGGCTTGAGGAAGTTCATGTATATCTCTTTTGGAGCCTCTGGTGCCATCGGCGGATTTGTCTTTTTCACCAAGATTCTAGCGGGGCGAGATCTCGCCGCGTCGCTGCCTAACCTTGCTTTGCAGATTGGCGTGGTTGCACTCATGGTGTTTCTATTTCGCTGGGAAGATCGCAATCAGGAAGATAGTTAGTGGTCAACACTGCTGAAATGCCAGCGGCTGTGAGCGAGTCTCCCAAATTGCCAACGGTACTGGTTCATGGCATTTGGAATAGAGCCGAGATCTTTACAACGCTTAGGGCATATCTAGAAGCTAATAATCATACGGTCTATGCCTTGAGTATGACGCCTAGCAATGGTGACGCACCGCTAGAAACTCTAGCGGGCCAGCTTGCTGCCTTTATAGAGGCTCAGCTATCGCCCCAACAGCGCTTTAACCTGTTGGGATTTAGTATGGGAGGTCTGGTGAGTCGCTACTATGTGCAGCAGCTAGGCGGATTAAATAGAGTAGAAAAATTGGTGACGGTCTCTGCGCCGCACCGAGGCACCTTTCTGGCGCTGGGTAGCACTCGCCCAGGCATTCGGCAAATGCGCCCCAATAGCAGCTTTATTAGGGCGCTTAACCAAAATGCAGACTGCTTAAAAACGCTGCAGTTTTTTTCCTTTTGGACGCCTTTTGATCTTCTGATCTTACCGCCATGGAGTTCGTTGATTAGGAGGGGACAGACGCGGCGGCTGATGGTTCCTAGCCACAATCGCATGATCAAAGACCCACAGGCAC
The DNA here is from genome assembly GCF_015207105.1 of cf. Phormidesmis sp. LEGE 11477. Taxonomy (GTDB): domain Bacteria; phylum Cyanobacteriota; class Cyanobacteriia; order Phormidesmidales; family Phormidesmidaceae; genus Phormidesmis. Next base: position 24,813 of record NZ_JADEXO010000088.1, on the reverse strand, counting down.
TTTGGGCGATCGCCCAGGTACTTACCTAACGAGTTTTTGGCATGTTTTCTCCAGCAGGTCTCTCTTTGGAGCTTTTGGATCGCAGACTAAAAAGCATGAAGCGAACAACACCCTAGGTTTTGTCTCCCACCTGCGAATACTGATGCTCTCCAAACACCGCACTTGAGTAGACGTAATACTTAAACTCTAGCAAGTTGTGAAAGGGATCTTCTAAGAAGAAAGTGCGATGCTCGATGCGATCGCCCTTAAACCGATGCTTGGGCTGCTGGTGAAAGTTCAGCGATTTCTCCTTCGCTCTAGCTAGGGCCTGCTCCCATTCTTGTTCTGTCTCAAACGTCAGACCAAAATGTCTTGGATAAATCCCTGCTTGCGCCGCTATTGGCTCTGTGACAACCTGAGCAACTAGCTGATGTCCGCCCAGGTTCAAGATCAGCGATCCCTTACTTTCTCTTCCCACCTCACAGCCTAGCCCCTCGACATAAAAGCGTTTAGTCTCAAGAATGTTTTCAATCGGGAAAGACAGATGAAAGATAGTGCTCATAAAGCCTCCATAGTCTGGGTTAATCAATGCGCGGAGCAAAGTGGCAAACGCTATAAGTGCAGGTGTTATGTAATCTCTTCGACAAGGATTGCTGTTTTGTAATGGGGACTACAGCCAAAATAGTAGCTAGGCAAGTAAATCTGGAGTGTACTAACACCGTATTTATACGATGTAGTCAGCTCTTGGAGAGACTATCTCTAGCAATTATATCTAGAATAGGTTTCTCTAAAGCCTTGTAATCCATACTCTAGAAACACTCTAGAAATGCCTTATGTCAATCTACGTTGGAAATCTGTCGTTTGATGCTACTCGCGATGACATCAACGAAGTTTTTGTTGAGTACGGCTCGGTCAAGTCTGTAAAGGTTCCTACCGATCGCGAAACAGGTCGAGTAAGAGGCTTTGCGTTTGTAGAAATGTCTAGCGATGCCGAAGAAGAAGCGGCGATCGCAGCATTAGACGGAGCCGAATGGATGGGGCGCACGCTGAAAGTAAACAAAGCCAGACCTAGAACCTAAATCTATACGTGACATATTCTTGATAGAGCAGTGCCTCTAGCCCTTGAGTTTTGGGAAGGCTAGGAGCACTGTTTTTTTGCTGCCTTTAGCTCTACAGCGTTGATCACTTGGGTGAGGTACAGTTCTGAGACTGAACGCCTACCAAGACATACGGCGAAATGCACTCTACTGTTTGCTATACATACGACCTAGGTAGGCACTGCTGCAGGGCAAACTATAGGGAAAACTTTTGAGAGTCATCAAGAAACTAGCGGCGAGATACGATAGAAAACGCGCCATAGAGAATAGAGTTCAGATCGTTGTGATCCGTTTACTAATGCTGGTCGTTCTATGTCTGTTTAGTGCGCCTTGGCTAGCTTTGTTCTGGGCAGGTGTGCAAAGCCGACATCAGCAGGCTGAGATCGATCGTCAAGCTGCCGACTTTTTCTCTCAGTTTTCAGAGGTTACGCCTAATGTTGCTGCAGAGACTATAGACCGTATCGGCACGGCGCTAGGATTTAGCCCCAATGCTCGCTACATCGGGCCCGTTTCTATTGACCAGACGGCCCAGGCCGCTTTTAGAAACATTGACGACCCGCTTGCTCGATATTTGCAGCAGCAAACTGCGCTAGTTTCTGGGCCTATGGCTCCAGTACCCGCCGATCTCGCGATCTACCTAGATACTTACAGAGACACAATAAATAAGGCGCAGCAGCAGATTTTGCAAGGCGATCTTCCCCAGTGGGAAATGATCCCAGAAAAGATGTTTGATTTAAACTATCCCTCACCAGGATTTTTCAATATTCTCTACTTGCAAAGGCTGATTCTACTCTCAGCAATCGAGCATCACGAGCGCGGACAAACAGCGCAAACGCTATCGGCAATGGAGGCTTCTTGGCAGCTAAATCAGGCGATCGCACGGCGTCCAGATCTTGTCTCAAAGCTCCTGTCATCGATTGTCTTAGCCCAGCAGGCTAGCCTATTACGCCATTTTGAAGCGGTTCCTGCTCACTGGCAGACCCGCCTAGCAGCCCAATCTCCTCAGCAAGAAATTCTCACAGGAATACAGTTTGAGACCTGGCTGAGGTACCGAATCTCACAGCGCACTTGGTCGGCGTATACAGCCCCTCAGTCATCTGTTCAGTCATCTGTTCAGTCGTCTGTTCAGCGATCGCACCTATCAACAACTCAGCCGCTAGCATCGCTATCCCACTGGTTCTCTGCGCGCTCATACCCCAGGCTAAAAAGCATCAAGGCCGCCAGGCATACCCATGCGGCGCTAGCAACTCTAGCAGCGACAGACATTTGTTCTATTCCTCAAGTTGCCGTAGAGCAGATGCTAAGTGAGCTACAAACAGAGCAGGGGGAGCGAGAAGCTGCCTTTTCGGCGGCGACTATCGCTAGACGCTGGCGAAGAGCTGGCGATCGCGCACTGGCTTTAGAACTCTCTGGGCATGTCCTCGCAGCCAAGCAGGCTAAGGTAGAACAGGGAACATGGCCTACTCAGCTACCCAATCTTGACTCTCAGGTCTGCCCAACAGAACACTGGATCTACAAACTCACCGAAGATAGAATAACCCTCTCCTTGAGTAAACAGCTAATCACAGGCACCCTAGTTCCTTTGAAGTATGTCAGCGATTCAAGTATGCCAGCGATAGATCCATAAAAGCACGACATAGCTCTACAGGAGAATAGGAAAAGTCGCCCAGATAGGCAAACAGATAGGCAAACAAAATGCCGCTTACTTAGACTTAGCAGGCGGCATCTTTACATGTTCAGAGGCATTAGCCTGCTTGATAAAAAATCTATCTTTTAGATAGGAAAATGAGATAAGGAAAAGCGTTGACTCATCTTTTAACCAGCCTTAATAGCCTTTTCTGACATGCTATAAGTGCCATTCCCACCACGGTGCCAAACGCCATCGCGAGCGCCTGCTGACAAGATATTAGAAATTCGGTTACGCGCCTTTAGGAACTGGCTTTTTGGCATGTCTTCTTTAAAAACTAAATTCATCACATCTACAATCTTAAAGACGCTATTTGGCTGAGACTGAAGCACACCAACAATCACGTCAGGAAGTGGTGACTTCTTATAGGTTGTTTGGATATAGCGCTGCCAGTCAGCGGTTTTACCGCTGCGCTTAGCCGAAGCTGGTGCCTTTTTTACTTGGGCAGGGCGGCCACGAGTCGTCTTGGTCTTAGTAGCTTTAGATGAGGTTGACTTAGTCGCGCTCGCCTTGGTGGCAGTCGATTTAGTGGCAGACTTACTGACCTTACGTTTACCTGTTGTCTTGGTGCCTGCGGTCGTCTTCTTTGTCGCTGTTTTAGTCGTTGTTGGCGCGTTTGCAATAGCTGAAATATCAGCAGCGGCGGGCACATCACCAGATTCAAACATAGAAATAACGGCCTGAATGCCCTGACGCTTTTGCTGAAGCTCACCTAGCTTGGCTTCTAGGACACTCGCTTGAGCAGACAGCTCAGAATCTACCTCTAAAAGCTGTGGTAAAACAGATATAGACATGTGAAATCTTCTCCTTAGGGTTGATATAGAAATTGGGTAATACAGAAAATGAAAGGATGGAAGCTTTGCTCAATCTCCTTGAAATCAACTGCCTGTAGCTCTGCTCATGTAATCATCTAAAAGATGAAAGCATAGAACTTGAAGCCTAAAGCCTAACTTTCAAAGCTTAAGTCTTAAAACTCAAAGCCCAAAACTCAAAGCCCAAAACTCGAAGCCCAAAACTCAAAGCTCTAAACTCTAAAGTCATAGAACTATAGTCTCTAGGGCAATCGCCTCAGCTGAAGACTTCAAAGATGAAAACGTCTTATGGGAAAAAACTCCGCAATCAGAGCATTGAAGCTAGCAACCAACAGCCACTACTCACCTGCAATTTGACCCGCTTCGAGCGATTACCCCCGCTTCGGTTCAACGGCAGACAAACCTGAAATAAATGCCCAACAACGATTTTTGGAAAGCGATCGCCTCAGCAGTTTTGCAAAAGCGTATCTTCTAAAAACCTATCTCAAATGACATGCTAGAAAGGCATGTGTGAAACAGGCATAAAAGACAACTGTAGAGGCTAAATCCTACCTGAAACGTTTTTAGACAAAAATAACTTTTTTGAGAATAACACTATTTAATCGCTTTCTTCTTTCTAGTCAAGACTTTTCTTAGATTTTTTTGTAAGTTTAGGGGAGATTACGGTCAATTTCTATTTTTTTTACTCATTGTTCTCAATCATTCGTGACTGATGATGGCCTCAAAATCACATATTTAATCAGAAGGAAAAGGATAACCAGCGCCAGTAGCCCTCCGGCTAGCCACTGGCGTAGCTGAATAACAAACCCTATCGCCAGCGCAGAATTCGGAACAAACCAGAGGCTAAGTAACCCCAGTCCCGCTCCATTTGCTAGCAGGACAGGAAGCCTTTGCAAGAGACCAAAAGAGATGACAGCAGGCGTCTGTCCTGGCTGTAACTGTAGCTTTGCTAGTAAATTGAACCAAAGCTGACTGCATACAATCACAATAGCCCCTATCGGAAGAGACACTAGCGCTGCATAAAACCCGATCAGTTCTAGAACAATAGTACTGCTAACAACAAAAAGAAAAGAGGAGAGTTGATCGTCTTCGGCCTGTTGCAGAGCCCGTTTCAGAGTCAGTGAGATGTTATCTAGATCAACTTTTGCCATATTGGCTAGCTCTAGGCAGAACAGCATTAGCGCTAGCGCTAGCAGCCGCTGTGCCGCTGCTTCACCATAGACTGCTTGCCACAATAATCTAGCGCCAGCAGGGATGAAAAGCAGAGGAACGAACCGCCCAACTGATAACCAAATTGAAGACATTGCTTCCTGGCGAGTGACTCGCACAAATCACGTCAATCGAATCTATACCCATAAAATTTATAGTAGTTTTGTGCTCCTAGGCGCAGCGCTGTTCTCAACTTTTGCCAAAGTAGTAATTTATGTCTTCTCCTCGACGCTATATTCTTACCCTCTCTTGCCCGGACCGCACGGGCATTGTTGCGGCAGTGAGCACGCTGATTGCAAACAACAACGGTTGGATCAGTGAGGCTCATCACCATTCCGATCAAATAGAGCAGCGCTTTTTTACTCGTCAAGAGATCCTGGCTGATTCGCTCAGTTTCCCGGTTGAGGAACTGCGGCGTCGATTTCAGCCAACTGCCGCTCAGTTTAAGATGGACTGGAAGATTAGAGACTCAGCTAGAAAAACGCGAGTTGTCGTCTTAGTTTCAAAAGGTGGACACTGTTTGTATGACTTGCTATCTCGGTGGAAGTCGCAGGAGCTGGAGATTGAAATTGCCGGTGTGATCTCTAATCATGAGATGTTTAGAGGTCTGGTTGAATGGCACGAAATTCCCTATTTCTATGTGCCAGTGACACCGCAGACAAAAGCAGCGGCTTGCGCTCAGATGATGTCTCACTTTGAAGCGGTTAGAGGCGATGTTATGGTGCTAGCTCGCTATATGCAGATACTGCCACAGGAGATGTGCGATCGCTATGCTGGAAAAATCATCAATATTCACCATTCATTTCTTCCTTCTTTTATTGGTGCGAAGCCCTATCATCAAGCTTATGCACGGGGTGTAAAGCTAATTGGTGCGACCTGTCACTATGTCACTGAAGACCTGGACTGTGGACCGATTATCGATCAAGATGTGCTGCGAATTGATCATTCCGATGCGCCTGGCGATCTAGCCCGCTATGGTAAAGATATTGAAAAGACCGTACTCGCTAGAGGGTTACGCTACCACATCGAAGATAGAGTAATGCTTCATAAAAATAAGACGATTGTTTTTCGATAGGTGCCCCCAGGGGGGATCCGCTATGGAGTATCTTTTGCCTAACCGGCTGGTGACAAGTCGTCTTCTAAATTGCCTTCTGGCTATCTTCTGAAGAAGCATTGTAATCAGCCGTTTCGCTGTAGAGCGGTTTTGGGTAAGAAGGTCTATCAAGTCAAGATAAACGTCTGTTCGTTACAAGATTCTTCAAGCAGGTAATAGACCGTGACAGAAGGCGCTACACTCACTTTGTACAAATCCTCTTTTTGAGAGCGCAGCTATCTGATTTGTTCAAACCAATCAAACATGAGGAATCTATAAACATACGAGGATCTCTTAATCATGGCCGACCCTGTACTTTCTCAGCTAGTCAATGTTGAATCGGATCTATCCGAACAAATTGAGCATTTAGAAGCCCAGCTTGCTCAGCTACAGATCAAACGACAAGAGCTACTGTCCGTCATTGATATGTTTAACAATGATCAGGTCAATGGCAATAGCGACCAGCCTACCTCTACTCAGATAAAAATATCCGACAGTGAAAAGGCACTTGCCAAGTCAAAACCCGCCGCCACAGCGAAGTCAGACCGGCAGACAAAGCAAACCGGTCGCTCTACGAAAAAGAAGAAAAAGGATGGTAGAGCAGCCACTTGGCAGAAGTATGTACAGTCTCAGTACCGAAGCTTGGCGCTGCCTGAAGCTGTGAGCAGCGTTCTTAGATCGAAGCCTACTGAGGTCTTCAAGATTGTAGATGTCATGTCTTCTATTTTCAAAGAGAGCATGCCAAAGACATCCTATCTCAAGGCGCGTAATCGAATCTCTAACATCTTGTCGGCAGGCGCTAGAGACGGTACCTGGTATAGAGGCCGAAATGGGCGCTACTCTCAGTCAGAGAGTGTCACCAAGAGCTAGGCGCGAGCAAAGCTCTTCTAAGCTGTTGAGATCATCCTCACTATGGCTTAGCACTATCTATAGTTAAAGCTTTTATACTTTTTTCTTACTGGATGAGTCTATGCAGCTAGATAATTCATGGCTAGTAGCGATTCTACTCAATACGGTTTTGATCGCGATCGCCTTACTTTTGCCAAAGAAATTGCTGACGCCAGCGGGATATGGCAATGCCTGGCTGCTAGGTGTAGTCGTTTGGCTAGCGTTTGGCTGGCGAGGCTATGTGACTATCTTGTTCTATTTTTTCATTGGCTCGGCTGTTACCAAAGTCGGGCGGGCTGAAAAAGAGGCCTTAGGCATCGCCGAAGCTAGAGGGGGCATTCGAGGCCCTGGGAACGTGTGGGGATCGGCTTTGACCGGAACAATTTGTGGGCTGATTGCGATCGCGCTTCAGGTATCTGGATCACAGACATTGCAGCTATCCGAGTCGGGCCCTGTCTATCCCTTTTGGCAGTCGCTGCTAGCGCTAGGCTTTGTGGCCTCACTTAGCACTAAGCTCTCTGATACCACCGCCACCGAGATCGGCAAAGCCTATGGAAAGAGAACATTTCTAATCACGACTCTTTCTCCAGTGCCCAAAGGAACAGAAGGCGCAGTGAGTCTAGAGGGCACCCTAGCTGGCATCATTGGCTCTTTGTCGCTAGCGGTAGTCGCTTATGGCACCGGGCTGCTCGAACCTATCGGCATTGCAATCTGTGCGATCGCCGCTTTTATTGCTACTACCGCAGAAAGCCTAATCGGTGCCACCGTCGAAGAAAAACTGAGCTGGCTGACTCACGATTTAGTCAATATCATTAATACGACAATTGGCGCAATAGTAGCGATTACTATTGCCTGGCTGACGGCCTAGTTCGTATCTGTGTATAAATACTTTTTCGGTCAGAAAACGTAGCTAATTGTAAAAAACCATATAATATAGAAGCACTGATCCCCATTTATCCTAATGGCAAAGGCTTGTGGATAGCCTGGCTTTCAGACAGTTCCCCTCTGTCTGTATTACTTCAGTAAAATGCCCATAAAAACTAAAAATAAAAGAGCCCTCCTATGATGACTATGGTCACTGATGAGAATTTCAATCGTGAAGTTTTAGCCTCTTCAGTTCCAGTGTTTGTCCATTTCAGCGCCCCGTGGTGTGGAATTTGTCGGCTAGTCTCTCCCGTTTTAAACAGCTTCCGAACAGAATGGCCTGGGCCAATTCAAATTGTCGATATCAACGCTGATCAGAATTTCAAACTGGCCAATCGTTACCAGCTAACTGCCTTGCCCACCGTACTCTACATAGAGCACGGCAGAGTGCTTCAGCGTATAGAAGGCTTTAGAAACCGTGAACATTTTCTAGGTCAGCTAGAAGACATCAAGCAGCGTCATTATCTAGAAAGTATGTTCTCTCGTTCCGCCTAGCTGAGGCTAGCTTTTGAGGTCAGTCTTTAAGGCCGATCTTTAGAGATATCCTTCTAGCAAAAAGTCTTGTCCTATCGGTGTCATAGAGACTGAGCGTAAGGTTAGGGCTTCAGTCATTTCTGTGAAGCCTAAATCACCAATCGGTGAAGGCGCGCTGCTGCCGCCAATGAGCTTGGGCGCGACGAACGCCCAAACTTTTTGTACCGATCCTGTTGCGATCGCCTGGGCCGCCAGCGTGCCGCCACACTCCCACAGCACGCTCATCGCACCCCGCTGATACAGACGTGCCATCACCGCATCAGGCGTAAGACTTTTCATCGCTTCTATTTCTACGCCTTGGTCAATCAGGGCTGCTTTAATCTTGGGGTTTGCATCCGTTTGGGTAAAGACTAGCGTCGGTGCTTGGGCTATTTCCCAAAGATTCGCAGCCGTCGGTAAGGCTAGCTGCCGACTCATCACCACTCGCAGCGGGTTGCGCGTTCCCTCTGCGTGGCTAGTAAGGTTTGGGTTATCTCTGCGTACGGTGTTTCCACCGACAATGACCACATCACAGCGGCTACGTAGCTGATGCACCTGCTGGCGAGAGCGTGGCCCGCTGATCCAGGCGCTATGGCCAGTGGTCGTTGCAATCTTGCCATCTAGCGTCATGGCGTATTTCAAAATGCCAAAGGGTTTATGATGCTGTACTCGATGGATAAACGCCTCGTTAAGCTGACGGCAGCGATCGGCTTCGATTCCGGTCACTACTTCGATCCCAGCCTGGCGCAGCTTCTCGATTCCCCCTTTGGCTTTAGGATTGGGATCGCGCATACCGATGACCACTCGCTGAATGCCGGCTTCGATTACAGCGTCGCTGCAGGGTGGCGTGCGCCCTGTGTGATTGCAAGGTTCTAGATTGACGTAAAGGGTGGCCCCTTGGGTACGACCGCCTGCTGCTCTCAGCGCAAAAATCTCAGCATGGGGCTGGCCCGCCTGCGGATGAAATCCTTCTCCGACAATTTCATCCCCTTGGGTGATCACGGAGCCGACGAGTGGATTGGGCGCGGTGTAGCCAGCAGCTTGAGCCGCCAGCTCGCAGCAGCGCCGCATCAAGCTAGCATCGCGCTCAAAGGTGGCTTTAGACTGACTCATGTTCAAACTGAATGGGTGTAGTAATTTAGTAGAGCCCTCAACGTCAAGCCATCAATGCGCTAACCTTATGCACTTAGGGCCTTTCTCAGCACTTCTTTTAGCGCCTGTTGTTTGGCAACTGCTATTTTATGAGCTATTTCCTCTCAAAGGTAAAGCCAAAGATATCATCCAAAGCACTGTCTTTTGGGCTGATCGGTTTAATCGTCGTTTTGATAGCCCTTACTGCCGGAGATATAGCACCTAGTGCTGCTCAATCAGAAGCGCAGCCTGCGCCGGCAGTACCGGAGAACGCACAGCCCGTCACTCCCGACGAAGCAGTACCGACTGAGACATCGCCGACTGAAGCACCGCCGACTGAAGCACCCGCTATCAATCGACTACTGCCTACCTTTCCTTTAGAGTGGCAGCCCTCTATTTTGAGCGACGCAGCTACCGAGGCGATCGCACCGGTCTATCTAGATGGCAGAACTGTATTTTATCTCAGTGCTACTACCGTTGCCGGACCAGAAGCGGCAGAGCTTCGCGCCCAAGAGATTCAAAAGCGACTGAATGCGCTAGCTAGAGATCAGCTAGACAGCAGTAGTCCATCTGTGGCGGTCGTGTCTGACCAGCCGACTGGGCTACCCGTTATTGAAGTCGGTGGCGAGCCTTTTTTGACTGTAACGACCCTAGATGCACAGATTATCGGCCTAGCGAGCCCCGATGAATACGCCAACACCCTCGCTAATACCTTGGAGTCCGCTTTTCTTCGCTACCGCCAAGAGCGACAGCCTGCTTACCTCAGGCGGCAGCTGATTTTGTCTTTGGTGGTGGGCGCGATCGCTTTTTTGATACAGATGTTTATTCGGCGAGCAATCGGACGCATCAGGCAGCGGCAACGATCTCTTTCTACCGCTAACACCCGGCTTGGAAAAGCGACTAGTATGGGTCGTCCGCCCTTAATCCCGTATCCTACCGCCGAGGTATTTGAATCAGTCTTTGAGCTACTAAAGGCCCGTCTGGACAATCGCCAGAAGCGTAAGATTAACGAAACCATACGAGCACTGCTAACGGTTTCACAATACCTGCTGTGGCTGCTGGTCGGTCTATGGATACTCGCCAGATTTCCCTATACTCGCTGGCTAACCACGCTGCTGCTGCACTGGCTAGAATTACCAGGTCGAATTTTCTTAGCCGCTGGGGTTGCCTACGTTCTGCTAAGAGCCAGCAGCTTTTTGATCGATAAGGTGGGGTTCGCCCTGCAAGAAGGCGCACAGTGGGCACCGGAATCATCACAGCGGCTGAAGCTAAGGTTTCAAACGTTTTCGCAGGTGACCAAAGGACTGGTTGGGGCCGTGATTTTTAGCGTGCTGCTGATCATGGTGCTGGCGATCGCCGGTATTGAGGTGGGTCCAATCCTGGCTGGGGCAGGCATCGCTGGGGTCGGCATTTCTCTAGCGGCTCAAAGCGTAATCAAGGATGTGATCAACGGCTTACTGATTTTGTTTGAAGATCAGTTTGGCGTCGGCGATGTTGTCAGCATTCAGGGGCTCACTGGCAGTGTGGAACGTCTCAACCTCCGCATCACTCAGCTTAGGGATCTAGAAGGACGACTAATTACGATTCCTAACAGTCAGATTAGTATTGTTGAAAATTTGTCTAAGGACTGGTCGCAGGTGGACCTAATGATACAGGTCGCACCGACGGTAGATTTAGATCGAGTTTTTTCTTTACTCAAAGAGACTGCAAGTGCGATCGCCACCGATCCAAAATGGCAGCAGTTCGTGCTAGAACCACCCGATTTGCTGGGCGTTGAATCTGTTGATCACACTGGTATCTCAATTCGGCTGTTGCTAAAGACCCAGCCGTCCAAACAGTTTCTAGTTGCTAGAGAACTACGGGCACGGATAAAAGAGGCGTTCGACCAGGCTGAAATCGCACTTGGCGTACCGCAGCGAAAGCTAGAAGTGGCCTGGGAAAAGCCTGAAGGCGAAGACTCCGGGGCACAAGGTCAGCTCTTCGCTGATACGCAAACAAAAACCGAGCGGGCCAAGATTGAACAGTCTAAGACTGAGCAAACCGAGATTGAACAGATCAAGATCGAACAGTCCAAAAGCGACTATCACGGGTTTTGAATGCCGTCTTCGGGAAAGACCCACTTTGGACCGGCGGCGGCCCGCTCTTGTTGCTTACGGCGAACGGCTTCAGCGGCCATCTCCAACATCGTGTCTAGAGAAGTATCTTCAATAAACTTTGAGGTTTGCTGCTGAGACTCTTTATGAGGACACTCAGCGCCTAAGACGCAGCCATTCTTGCAGTCTACAGCGCAATTAATATCAGCCATGATTCGACGGTAAGTCCTTAAAACCTAATGAAATTACATCAGTGATCTTAGAGGATATTACGATTAGATATATCGATCCTACAGCCAAATCTTTAGACAGATTTCAGCCAGTCAGCTAGCACATAGATGAACCGATCGATGTGATCTGGGGCGTGCGTGGCCATTAAACTGAGGCGCAGACGGCTAACAGGTACGGTTGGCGGACGAATAGCCGCAGCAAAGATTCCGCGCTGTTTGAGATACTGGCCCATGGAGACAACCGTAGCGGCATCCTTTACTTGTAGGCAAACGATTGCAGTATCAGAATGGAGTCTTTTGAGGTTGAGTAGATCAGCTTGAAGGAGATCAGCCTGGGAAGAAAGTAAGCGATCTATTTGCTCAGTGAGATATTGAGCATTCTGACGTAGCTGGCTCAGTCGGTTGGGTTCTTTGATCAGTAAAGAAATTGCGCCGAGGGCGGCGGCGGTATCGGCGGGTGAAAGCCCTGTTGTATAGATCCAGCTAGAGGCGCGATTACGTAAGAAATCAATCAGCTCCGCACTGCCAGCGACATAGCCGCCTAGGCTAGCAAACGCTTTACTCAGTGTCCCCATCTGTACCATCGGTCGGTGCTGGCAGCCAAAATGCTCGGCGCAGCCTGCCCCGGTTTTACCTAGCACGCCAGCACTATGGGCCTCGTCTATCATTACCATGGCTTCAAACTGGTCGCCGAGATCCAATATTTCTGGCAAAGAACAGATGTCTCCATCCATGCCAAACACGCCGTCTGTCAAGATCAGGCAGCGGCGGTAGCGCGATCGCACTTCTGACAGCTTTGTTTCTAGATCGGCAAGATTGCTATGAGCATAGTTAATGATCTGGGCACCGCTGAGAATCGCGCCGTTTTTTAAGCTGGAATGGTTGTATTCGTCGCTCAAAATTAGGTCGCGGCTGTTGACCAGTGCAGTAGTCGCACCGAGATTAGCTAGATAGCCACTGCTAAAAACAATCGCGTCTTCCGTACCTTTTAGCTGAGCAATGGCCTGCTCAAGTGCTCGGTGTAAAGGCCGATGCCCGCTCAGCAGCCGAGAGCCTGTGGCCCCTGTGCCGTAGGTTTCGACGGCTGCTTTTACCTGAGCGATCAGCCTCGGGTCTGTAGCCAGTCCTAGATAGTCATTGCTAGCTAGGTTGACTAGTAAAGAGCCATCGATCGTCACTGTAGGCCCGTCATAGCGTTCAATTGGCTGAACGCTGCGATACCAGTGGGCCTGATGCAAAGTTCGCAGAGATTTGCCGATCCAGCGATAGGCGTTGGTCATGCTTGATGGATCTTGTAAAAAATTAGATCCTGATAGGCGATATGCCTTTAGACTACACCAGCGGCACAATGACTCGACTTAGCATGCGGCCATCTTCTATCTGGCTGAGCGAGCATTCACCGCCCAACGCTTTCATCAGCGACTGGCAAACCCACAGATGACTGTTTTGCGGCAGCATAATAGCAGAAGGCGAGAGCAGATCTTCAGAGCGACCTTTGGCTAACGCCTGCAAAAGCGCTGGATCGACGCTGCCTTCATCAGTAATAGAAATTTCTAGCCAGTGTTGATCAATAGGACGACACCAAATATCAATGCGATCGCCCACTGGAGAGCGCTGGCAAGCAGCGACTAACAGCTCATACAGCACAAACTCGATCTTGATAGCATCGCCTAAGATCGTCAGATTGCCTTCACGATGCACCTTTAACCATAGCTGACGGGACTGCACCAGTGAATGGGCCCTCGCGGTGACTCGCTTGAGTAAGCTAATCAGCGGCGACTCTTTAGCCTGAATATCGACTGCCCACCTCTCATGCTGGGTGACATGCTTTATCCGATTGCCTAAGCTCTCCATCTTTTGCACCAGCATCTTCTGACGCGGATCGCTGGTCTCTGATTGGACGACTCCCTGTTTTAGGCACTCCTCGAAGCCCCGCTGCAAATCCTCGATTTGGTGCTGTTTGTACCAATTGAGCTGAATTAGCTGCTGCTGATCGCTCAGCATCGCCTGGGTCAGTTTGATATGGCGGCGGCACCAGGCTAGCTGATTGACAATAATCGCCAGTAGATCTGTTTGTTCCTCTGACCATTCGCGATTGCCACTATCAGCCACGATTACCACTGCGTTTGGCTCATGCTCTGGTGCGGTTCTCAGTGCCATGACTAGTAGCTGGGCACCTGCTGGTGCAGTGATCCAGCGATCTTCTGCGGGGAGATCTTCTAGCTTTAGCGTTAGCAGCTCTTCGGTTGAAACAGCCCAGTTCAACAGCGCGTCGGTCTCAATTGAAATATGCTTTGCACCGTCGATACGGAATTTGTTGTTCTGCGCGAGTACCTGGAGCGCCTTAGCCGTCGCCGCGCCATTTTCCCAGACCACCAGCCCAACTAGCGGCACGTGCATCAGCTGCGCCAGTTGACGAGCAGCAGATTTATCCAAGGCTTCTATCTTCGAGAGACGCTGCAAGCTCCGCATGCTCCATTGAAAAGCTTGATGAAGCTGAGCATGGTGGTCGGTTTGCCTTTGGAGCGACCACTGATGCAAGATCAGGCCGATTTGGTTACTGAGCGTTTGTAAAAGCTCTCGCTCTGCGTGACTCCAGCGCCGGGCGATCTTGTCGACCACAATGACAATCCCTTCGGGCGCGTGTCCAGGTGAAGTATTACTGACTAGCAGAGATTTTGCGCCCATCGTCTGTAGGCGCGATTGCCAAGCAGCAAACTTTAAGTCGTGGGTTAGATCTTCTACGCTAGCCGGCGAGTGAGCTCGGCGCAGCATCTGATCGTCCACATCATCTAATGGATTCCAATGGTCGACGGGATCTCTTAACTGAGAGACTTGTTGACCGGTTTGATAGCACAGGTCGTAGCCGCCTCGCTCGCTGTTTGCCCGTAGCACCAGCAGTTGATTGCTGCCGATACGAGCCGCTAGCTGTTCAACGCACAGACCCAGTACGTGCAGCCAGTCGCGATCGCCATGGATGCTGCGGGTAATACCAGCGCTTAGCAGATGGTCTGACCGCAGCCGACTGACCGCCTCATCCATTTCGGCTGTGGGCATCGCCAGCCCTAATAGCTGCGCTGCTCCGCCGATATAGGCTTGCTCGGCCTCACTCCAGTCTCTGTGGCTGTTCCCTGCTACCGTTAGAAATCCCTGGAGTTCATCTCGATATAGAATCGGCGCTACCATTAGCGACTGAGCACCTAAATGCACCATCAGCCGATTAGCTGTACTGGCCTTGACTGAAGATTCCAGCTCACTGACAACTAATGGCTCATTGTTGCAAAGCATCTGATATAGACTTTGCACCTCGCTGACCGGTAAGATTTCCTTCTCTTTACCCTTTCCTACTCGACACCAAAAATGTCGACCCCTCGACTCTAGCCAGTAGACACTAGCCTTTGCCCCAACGAAAACTTCTGTCTCTTTAACAACTGCGCTGAGTCTAGTATCTAACCCTGGTAGATTACCTAGCGTTTTTAATAGCTCTAATAGTGGCTTGGCAGGTCGTTTGGTCTGCTGCCTTTTCGCTTCTAGCGCCGCTTGATGAATTACCTCAGCTAGGGCGTAGCTAATAGTGAGCAATGTCGTATCTTGGGCGATTCCAGGCGTCATGCCCCACCGCCGAGAGCCCAGTACAATTAACCCATGACACTGGTTCTGTCGCTTGATGGGCAGTATTACCGTTCCTTGCAAGTCAAAGGATTTGGCTACTTGTGTCCAAGTGCCTGCCCGCGATTCCTCTCGAATATCAGCGATGACGATTGGCTGCTGCTGAATGACTACTTGCTCTAGCAGGTTGCCTGGCTGTAGATCTAAAGTGCTGTGCGTGAACTGTTGAGAATCAGGCGCTAATACGCCTTTGGTCTCAAGGTTGTGAGCAACGCGATCATAGAGACCTACCCACAGCAGCGAATAGCCAAACTCGGTTTGGATGGCTTCAAGCGCAGTCTTGATAGCTGCCTCTAAAGTGTCTGCTGCCAAAATAGCAGGCAGTATTTGACCAAGATCCTGCTGGCGTAGCTCTTGGGGCACCCGGCGATCGGGAATGGGCTGTGGCGTGCGAGTTGTTTTAGTTTTGGGTTTAGCCATTTGAGAGAGGGAGGGTGAATGGCAGCTAAGCAGCGATTTCGATAGCCGGTAGAATTGCTAGACAAAGAGGCGGGAATTATCAAGTGGTTTGTGTGGGTATAGTTCCCTTCATACTGTCTTTACTCAACGGCGCTGGGTTGTTAGCACCTGTAACTGTCGACTGGTCGGTTCTACTGATTGGTTTTGGCCGGGTGGTTCTATTGGGCGATCGCGCGCCACTGTTCACTGACCGCTTCGCTTGATATATTGCTGAAGGCGATGATAGACAAAGCGTAGGTATTTTCTTTTGCAGCAGCTTTATCGATTTGGGGTGCGATCGCTACTATTCAAAACCCTCAAAGCAGATCCCGAAACCGTCCATCGCCAAACTATCGATCTGCTAGCCTGGCTGGCAACCGATCCTAATCGAGGGGCAACCCTTCACCAGCCAGCTAGACGCGCCGGCCAAGCGGCGATGACAGGCGCTTTTGGCTGTCAACCTGCTTCATCACCAGCACTTTACCAGTCTCTTTGGAATCTTGATTTTTTCAATCCGCTAGGGCTAGCCGCTGGATTCGACAAAGACGGCACGGCAGCTCGGGCCTGGCCACTGCTCGGTTTTGGCTTTGCAGAGCTAGGCACTGTGACATACCACGCGCAGCCAGGCAATCCCAAACCTAGGCTGTTTCGTTTACCCGCAGATAGAGCAGCGCTCAATCGTATGGGCTTCAACAACCAGGGCGCAGCCGCTCTGTCAAACAAACTAAGAGAGCTGTGGCCAGAGGGTAACTATCCCATGCCCATTGGCATCAACCTGGGCAAATCGAAGATTACACCGCTAGACGAGGCGGCAGCAGACTATCGCCAGAGTTTTGAGCTACTGAAGCGGCAGGGAAGTTATTTTGTGGTGAATGTATCATCGCCGAATACGCCGGGGCTGCGATCGCTCCAAGCGACAGAACAGCTCGCGCCTATCCTCGAAACGCTTCAAAGCGCGAATACAGAAGACAAACCGCTACTAGTCAAAATCTCCCCCAATCTGGCCACCGAAGATATTACAGAGATTGTTCAACTCGCTCAGCGCTGTAATCTAGCAGGCATCATCGCGACCAATACAACCATCGATCGCAAGTCGCTCACAACCCGCACCCTTGCCACTACGGGCAAAGCCGTCATCGACGAAGCTGGCGGCATTAGCGGCGCACCTGTGCGCGATCGCTCCACAGAAGTCATTCACCAGATCTACGCTCAGACCAACGGCACTCTGCCGATTATTGGCGTCGGCGGCATCTTCAACGCTGACGACGCTTGGGCAAAGATCACGGCGGGAGCTTCTCTGCTACAAACCTACACAGGCTGGGTATACGAGGGGCCAGGCATGGTAAAAAACATAGCTAGCGGTTTAGCCGATCGTCTGCAGAGCAACAGCTTGAAAAACATTTCGGCAGCTGTTGGCCTGGCGCATCGTCAGAACTGATTAGGCTAAAGAAATAATCAGGCTAGCAGTTGGGCTACAAGACATCGGCTACAAGACATCAGCTACAAGACATCTGAGGTCACCATTTTGTACCAGACTTGCGCTATGGGCATCGCTCTACCCCGTGGGGAAATGCACGTGCGTTGAATCAGCTTGGATAGATAAAACCAGCTATAAATAGTCGAGTAGAGGTCCCCCACAAAGCGTGAAATTCGCCCAAGCTGGGCCAGTAGTAGAGAAATTGCAGTGACGATAGAAGCAACCAGCTTCACTTTGTCTTCCACTTGCTCTATATCCCGTAGGGAACTCAAGCCAAAGCTCAGATACTCGGTTAGAAAGAAATTAGCAATCGAGATAACAAGATAAAGCGATGTAGAAAATATTACAACAACGAGAACTAGCAAACAGCTATAAGTAACAACAGACAACAGATTGACTAGAAGCAAATCTGAAGACTTTAATCTGTAGGCAAGATATCCTTGAAAGACTAGCTCCTCCCATACTTGTAGCTGTTTCTTAAAAGTCTTCTTCAGAGCCTTTTCTGCTTGGCCTTTGATATCTAAATTTTCTTCTGCATAGTTTGACCACTCATAGATACTGTTGATCAGACAAGGCGAAAAATCTTCAGGCATATAATCTTTTAGGCGGCGAGTGCGTTTCACCATCATGGTTAATCTGTATCTGTTGAACAGACGCTTGAACGTCTGCCTAGACTTCGGTTGAGATGACTGCAGCCTCCACTGCCAAAACATATCAGATAGGCCAGCCCCTAGAGAGGCAAAATCAGAAAGGGCCGATTCTTCGGCGTTTAAGGTTGACCATACTTTTCGACTCCAGTAGTTCAAATCATGCAGCAGCGTGTCCAATTGACAATCTCTAGACGTTAGCTTAGAGCGAGTCCAAAGCGCCTTATCCGCTTCAGAAATAAACTTTTTAATCGATTCTGGCGGCGTCGATATAGCCAATAGCTGCTGACTCATGGCTTCACTGTGGCTGTCACTGCTCAGGTATAGCTGGTTTAGAAGATAGGTGAGTGAGATACAATCTGCCCAGACCGAATCTCCGTGGTTAGGTTCTCTTGTGCTAATAAAAAGTCTTGGAACAGACTCATTACTTCTGCGGGCAAACATGTCTCTCCAGCGGATATTAGGCTGAGTCAGTCGGCCATACAGCGACGCCATTACCCAGCCTAACTGTAGTGCCAGCCGATATCGACGTTCGTCCATAAAACCGTTTGTTCAATAGGTGATGGGAAGAATGTATAATGAATGGAAAGGTATTTAAGCAATGGGCCGATTGTGTTAATATTTCGGCCTATAAAAGGATGCCATGGGAGCATAGCTCAGTTCTTGAGTTTATCCTGCCTGGCACCTCATGCCTCTGAGGGCGTAACGCCTTCGGAGGTTACTCTTTAAAGGCAAGATATGAGCCGCACTGATTTACGTATTGTGTCTTTAATTCCAAGCGCGACAGAAATCGTTGCCGCGTTGGGCTATGCGGATTGTTTGGTGGGGCGATCGCACGAATGTGACTATCCCCCTGCGGTGCGATCGCTGCCGATCTGCACCGAGCCCAAGTTCGATCCGGTGGGAACCAGCGGCGAAATTCATCGGCGCGTTACCGATTTACTTACCTCGGCGCTCAGCGTCTACCGAGTCAAAACAGAGATTCTCTCAGACCTGCGTCCGACTCACATCATCACTCAAGCCCAATGCGAAGTCTGCGCCGTTAGCCTAGGCGATGTAGAACAAGCCGTGATAGAGCTGGTCAACTCCAACAGTACTGAATCGAACAGTACTCAATCAAACAGTATTAAAAAAGAGTCACCGATTCAGATTGTTTCACTACAGCCCGAACGCCTAGCAGATGTGTGGACAGACATGGCGCGAGTGGCTACGGCACTAGATAGCTCTCTAGAAAGCAAGGTCGCTGCCGACCAGACTATCGCGCAGTTAAAGCAAAGACTGGCTTTGATCGAAACAGAATCTACCTCAAAAGAGACTTTGCCAACCGTGGCCTGCATCGAGTGGACCGATCCGCTGATGGCGGCGGGTAACTGGGTGCCAGAGCTTGTCAGCCTAGCAGGTGGTTCAGACTGCTTCGGCCAAGCCGGTCAGCACTCTGATTGGATGAGCTGGGAAGATCTGGTCGCCGCCGATCCTGACATCATCGTTGTTTTACCTTGTGGCTATGACCTCTCTCAATCTCGACAGGCGACTGTAGAGATGGCTAAACATCCCTGCTGGCAGCAGCTAAAGGCCGTCAGAGCTGAAAACGTATATCTGACTGACGGCAATCAATACTTCAATCGCCCCGGCCCTCGTTTAGTCGAATCTGGTGAAATCCTGACAGAGATTATTCAAAGAAAGCCTGTAGACGCCAAGCGACAGCCTACGGGCTGGCAGAACTGGTATGGTAGAGACTGCTAATTTTTGTCTTCCAGGAGTCGGACTATGTATCTGCTAATGCAAGAAGGAGTGGCTGAGGCCGCAGGCGGCGTGCCTTATTCTCTGTTTCTTAATATCGTGGGTGTTGTTGGTTTTGTCGCGGCTGTCGGTATTGGCTCGGTTGCCTGGTACAACTCTAAGCGTCCGACTGGATGGGAAGGGAATGAGCGTCCTGATATTGTGCCTGAAATCAAAAAGGACTAGCCGACAACAGCATCAATAACAGAGAAGCAGTTGGAGAGAGCTATCCAACCGCTTCTGAGCAATCTACAGCAAAGTAATCTAAGCATTCGATACTTTGCACTACACGATCTTTGGCGGTTGATATATAGCAAAGCGCGGATGCATACTCTTCGAGAAGGCAAAGCCTACGCACTTTGCTATGGCACTTTGCGTTATAGAACAAGGGGTGCAGCCTTTCGTAGTGTAGTCAGCAAAGTGCAGAAAGCTATAGCTTCCGCGCATTGCCGCACCATTAAACCTTTCGTAAAACCTAGAGCAGTCAGCTAGCGTCGGATACATCCCGGCGCTAGCTGTTCTTCAGTGCCGTTAGGCGTGAACATCAAAGCGGTCTAGCATCATCACCTTATCCCAGGCCGCAACAAAGTCTTTGACCATGCGCTCATGACCGTCGTTGGCACCATAGACTTCAGCGACCTGGCGCAGCTCTGCATTCGAGCCAAAGACGAGATCGCAGCGGGTGGCTGTAAACTTGGTCTCGCCTGTGGTGCGATCGCAAACATCAAACACCATCTCGCGATTGTCAACCGGCTTCCACTCGTAGTCCATACTCGTCAGCACGCGAAAGAAGTCGTTAGTTAAGACGCCGGGCCGATCGGTAAAGACACCGTGCTTCGAGCGATCCCAGTTTTGATCGAGCACGCGCAGGCCGCCGGCCAGAGCCGTCCACTCAGGAGCGCTCAGCGTCAGCAAATGCGCCCGGTCTAGAAAGATCCGCTCTGGCTTTACCCGATAGCCGATCGCCTCATTGTGGTAGTTACGAAAACCATCGGAAACTGGCTTCAGCCACTCGAAGCTTTCAACATCGGTGAGTTCTTGCGTGGTATCCATCCGCCCCGGCGTAAAGGGAACCGTCGTCTCAACCCCGGCCTCTTTTGCCGCCTTTTCAACCGCAGCGCAGCCACCCAGGACAATCAGATCCGCCATCGAGATTTTTTTATTGCCTGACTGATTTTCTGGCTGGGCACTGTTGAATTCCGACTGAATTTCTCCCAACTTCGATAGCACTTCAGCTAATTCCTCTGGGCGATTGATCTCCCATCCCTTTTGCGGATCGAGACCGACACGGGCACCATTCGCACCGCCGCGCTTATCAGACTCACGGTAGTTTGAGGCCGAAGCCCAAGCCGCTGACACCAGCGCCGAGACGGACAGTCCGCTCGCCAAAATTTTCTCTTTGAGCGTGTTGATATCGGCTGCATCTACAACATCGTGATCAAGTGCCGGAATCGGATCTTGCCAGTCTAAATCTTCCTCTGCGACTTCCGGGCCCAGGTAGCGCACTTTTGGACCCATATCCCGGTGGGTCAGCTTGTACCAAGCGCGAGCAAACACGTCGCCGAAATAGTCAAAGTCATTGAGAAAGCGATCGCAGATCTCGCGATAAGCCGGGTCAACCTTTAAAGCAAGATCTGAAGTCATCATCATCAGCTCATGATCAACGCCAGTCTTGTGAGCATCTGGCGTCTTGGGCGCTTCAGTGTTGCTTGGCTTCCACTGCACCGCACCTGACGGGCTCTCAGTCCGCTCCCACTCATACTTAAACAGATTTTCTAAATAGCTGTTGTCCCACTGGGTAGGATTTGGCGTCCAAGAGCCTTCGATGCCATTCGTCATCGTATATTCAGCAAACCCGGTGCCTTCGGGATTTTGCCATCCTAATCCCATCGCCTGAATTGGTGCGCCTTCTGGGGCCGGGCCAATTTTCTCCGGGTTCACCATGCCGTGGCTTTTGCCAAAAGCGTGGCCGCCTGCGACCAGCGCTACGGTTTCCTCGTCACCCATTGCCATCCGCGCAAAGGTTTCACGAATGTCGCGAGCCGATGCAGCCGGGTCGCCTTCACCATTTGGTCCCTCTGGGTTGACGTAGATTAGCGCCTGGTGCGAAGCCGCTAGAGGATTCTCAAGATCGTAGACTTCTGCTTTGGGTTCGCCCACCCAGCGAATATCGCGCGTGACCATCTCATCGGGATGCCCAGCGTGCTTGCTGCCGTTTTCACCAAACGACTCACCGTTCCAGAACTCAGGTCCCCAGTAGGTAGCGCGGTCCGCTTCCCAGGCATCGATTCGACCACCGCCAAAGCCAAAGGTCTTAAAGCCCATAATTTCTAGCGCACAGTTACCCGTCAAAATCATCAAGTCAGCCCAGCTTAGCGCTGCACCGTACTTCTGCTTGATCGGCCAGAGCAATCGTCTGGATTTGTCTGTATTGCCGTTGTCCCACCATGAGTTGATCGGTGCAAAGCGCTGCATTCCCTCACTGGCACCGCCACGACCGTCAGCAATCCGGTAGGTGCCCGCCGAGTGCCATGCCATGCGGATCATCTGCGGCCCATAGTTGCCATAGTCAGCTGGCCACCAGTCTTTTGAATCGGTCAGCATCGCTTTGATATCAGCCTTTAGCTGTTCGTAGTCAAGCTGCTGAAACGCTTCCTGGTAGTCCAAGTCTTTGAGCGGATTAGCTAGGGACGAATTTTGGTGAAGCAGCTCGACCTGAAGTCGATTTGGCCACCAGTCATCGGTTTGCGGCTTAGAGCCAAGCGCACCGCCAATACGGGTTCCTCGGAATGGGCACTTTGCAGAAGCGTCACTAGTCATTAATGCAGTCCTTCCAGAGCGTTTTTGTGAGTTGGGCAGCACCCGTTGCTGTTATCAGTGCGCCGTCGTCTGCTGTCAGCCTATCTCTCTCAAAGGCTGGGTCTCGCTGACTGTTATATAGCTTTGCTTGAAAGTCACAAAGCTTTTCGGATTGTTAAAGAGCGTTGTTACAACAACTCAAATGATTAGATTTAGTCTAGCGATCATTCAGGAGATTTGTTTGGAAACTTGCATTTGACGGAGACTTCAAAGTTGCTTTCGGCGGTACCTTTGGTGAAGATGGGCATGCCGACTTCGCCGCCGATTTTTATGCCAAATTTGAGGTTGATTTCTTCGATTTCGACATCGGATAGATTTTTGAATGCGCCGATGACGTACCAGGTGTAGGCGCGGATGGTGCCGTGAATATTTCTAGCATCGGCTTTGATTTCAGCTTTTACCCTGTCGCCGAGGCCGTAGCTTTCGCGATCGCCGCTGCGAGTAGGCTCAAGATTGGGATCGTTAGGCAGTTCAGCGGGTTCGGTAGATTCGATGCAGACGGTGTAGGTGGTGCCGTCTGCATCTTCTAGCTGAACGGGTCGAATAGTACTCATAGTTTTGGGCTCGTATGCGGGTTGCGCTTCCTATCAAGTGCGCTTGTTGGCTATCTTAGGGTGAATTGCTGCTCTGTTTGCTTGGTTTATGGCTCGTTATGCGCTGGTGGTTGGAGTTGGAGAGTATGACTACTTGCCGGATTTGTCGAAGCCAAGGCGAGATGCTGAGGCGATGCGGGATGTGTTACAGACGGGCAATCGGTTTGAGGTGACGTTGCTGAACGAGGGGGTGACACGCGATCGCCTTCGCAGCGCTCTAGAAACTTTGCTGCTAAAACGAGGTAAAAACAGCGACGTACTGATCTACTTTACAGGCCACGGCTTTACGGCTGGTGAGGATGAGGATGAAGCGCAGGGGTATCTGGCGACGCAGGACTGCCGGGTGGAAATGGATGGCGATCGGGTGCTGTCTGCGCGCAAAGGATTTTCTTTTCAATCGTTGAATGGTTTGATTGCTAAGGCTGAGCTGAGCAGTTTGGTGATGCTGCTGGACTGCTGTCACGGGGGATCTTTTATTGAGTCGGCGCAGGCACGGGAGAAGCTGAGCGCCTTGAATAAGACTCGCTATTGTTTGATTACGGCCTGTCGCAGCTTTGAGCAGGCGTATGCGATGACGGATGCGGAGCACAGCATTTTTTCGAGTGCGGTGCTGGCGGCTTTGCGAACGGAGAACGGGCAGGTGACGGCGCTAGATGTGCAACGCCGAGTAGAGAATGAGCTAAAGAATACTGGACAGGAGCCGCTGTATGTAGGGGCGGGTTCTGATGTGGTGATTTTGGAGCGGCGAGCGGTGGCTGCGCCGACGGTGAGTGAAGAGTGTCCTTATCAGGGATTGCGGGCGTTTACGCCGAAGACGGCGCGATTTTTTAAGGGACGAGAAGAAGAGACTTTGCTGCTAAGGGAGCGGCTGCGGCAGTCGAACTTTGTGGCGGTGCTGGGACCGTCGGGGAGTGGGAAGTCTTCAGTGGTGCGGGCGGGGTTAGTGACGCGGCTAGAGGCGGAGGGCTGGCTGGTGTTGACAATGATGCCTGAAGACCAGCCGATGGCGAATTTGAAGTCGGCGATGAAGCCGCTGTGGGAGGCAATGGCGGTTGGAGAGCAGCGGCGGCTGAGAGCGGCGCTGCAGGATGAAGGGATTTTGGCGATGGCGCGGCAGCTACCGCACGAAAAGGAGAGTCAGCGGGCGCTACTGTTGGTCGATCAGTTTGAGGAGGTGTTTACGCAGTGTGCGGAAGGGAAGGAAGACGAGCGGGATAAGTTCATTCAGGGATTGGTGGCGTTGGGTCAGGCGCAGACGCCGCTGGCAGTGGTGATGACGATGCGGTCGGACTTTGTGAATGAGTGGCTGGCGACAGGACAGCCGCCGGAGGTGATGAATCACCATGCGGTGTATTTGGGGCCTTTGCAGGGGGAGAGCTTGAAGGCGGCGATCGAGGAACCAGCGCGGAGTCAGGGATATCGGTTTGGGGATAGGCTGTCGGCGTTGCTGCTATCGGATGTGAAGAAGGAAGAGAATTGTTTGCCGCTGTTGGAGTTTGCGCTGACGGAGCTGTGGGAAAAGAGAGATATTGAAAAGCAGGAGCTGACAGCGGCGGCTTATGAGAAGATGGCGGGTCTGAAGGGGGCGCTAAATAAGCGGGCGGAGGAGGTGTATGAGAATTTGCGGGAGGTGGATAGGCCGTGGGCGAAGCGGATTTGTTTGTCGCTGGTTCGGGTGGGGCGAGGGGATAAGGA
>NZ_JADEXO010000087.1 GCF_015207105.1 cf. Phormidesmis sp. LEGE 11477 | reverse complement strand
CCTCCTCGCTCATCTCCTGAAAGAGCGTCTGCAAAATCTCTAGAGGCGTCTGCGAGCTCTGAGCTAACCCAGTATCAGTCAGCTCATCGAGTTCTAGCTTAATCATGATGTTGCGATCGCCCTCGCTGATGCGATACAGCTCACCAATTGGCCGACAGCCCTGCGCCACAATCGCCTCTAGCACAATCTCACCCGAGAGCGCCACACCGACAATGCCCTCTCGATATCGCCTTTGGCCACAGAACAGACCGCTGTACTTGCTAAAGCTTTCAATACCCGCAAGCCCACCCACCTTTGTTGCCTCAGGGTAAGCAAAATCCAACCCCTGAAGCAGCTCATTAGTACCCGAAGAAAACGGGTCCGCCATCAGCACAAACCCTGGTTGCTCGCTAGGGTCAACGCCCACCAAATCGACCCATGCCTGCGGTGAGCTATCTAGATCTGGCAAATCAGCCGCCGTCAGATGAAAACTGTTGATATTAACGCCCGGTAAATCAGCCGCTGTTAGACTCAACGCTGGCCCCGTTTCAATCTCAGAAGGAAAATCATTCTCCATTCCGATCACGCCGCTACCGCTACAGCCCACTATCTGAGCGGTGGGTAGATGCGTCTGCAGTAACGGCATCAACCGTTCGTACTCACTAGCAAACGCCACCGATACGAATACAAATGCTAAGTCAATCCGCCGATCTAGCTGCTCTTTTACTTGCTCAACGACCTCCCTCACAGCAGTTTCTAGAGAAACACTCGTCGAGATTGCGCTTGCCCATTTCATCTGTGCGGGTCCTCAAGATTAAGATTATCCTACGGGTAGAGCTTTTTACTAAAAACTGCTGACATACTGTACTCATCCACCCCGCCAAACCGTTTGGATACGGCTCTATCTTTATCTTACAGGGGGTGGCGCAGGTGCTTTGTGTACTGCCATCTGTGATACGACAGTTTAAGGCAGCTAAAGCTAAAATAGAGACTGAAACCAAACATCGTTGAAACTTTACTAAATACGGTTTGCCATGAGCGATATCCAAGAAAAAATCAAAACTGAAATCGAAGCGGCTCGTGAAGCTTGCTCTGCAGACAGCAATGACTCAGAAGGGTGCGCTGCCGCCTGGGATGCCGTCGAAGAACTCCAAGCAGAAGCCTCACACCAGCGTGAAAAGAAGCCTCAGAAGTCTTCTTTTGATCAGTATTGCGACGAAAACCCTGAGGCGGATGAGTGCCGCGTTTACGACAACTAAACTGCGGTCGACTTAGGTATAGGCCACAGTTCGTCTAAGTCACAGTGCTAAGCTACGCTGAGTTTTTTAGTAAATCTACTGAACCGACCGGTTGGCTGAGCCAATAACCGAGCTAAAGCGGGAGAAAGTGCTTCTTGAAAGAGGCGTTTTCTCCCTTTGACTTTCTTGGCTTTCCAGATAGTTCATGCTGGCATGACTTGACAGATCAGCGCTGCATCTACTCATCAGGTGCTACATTGATTACTGCTTATTTATCCTCTGCATGCCGCGTGCTCATAAATCCTGCTTCAGTGCGTCCTTTGGTTTGGACCGATTACCGATTAGCGCTGTTGGTTACTGTCTTTGTACCACTGACGATTTTAATCTGGTCGTGGGTAAAGAAGTCAGAAGCTATCAGCTCACTGATGACCATCTACTGGCGAGTGGCTAGCCTGCTGGCAATTACGGTCTACCTAATGATAGGAGGCTGGGGGATCAGCTTTATCACAGCGCTATTAGCCAAGATTTTAATTCCTTTGAGCGTCTGGTTTTGGGCAGATCTCAATGAGGAAATTAGAGAGCAGCCGAAGCGATCGCTCATTCTAGGATTTAATGGCTGGCGATGGGCCATTTCGGCCTATTGCGCGGTCAGTGGCATCTTGCAGCTACTGTTTGTCCCCTGTGCATTTTCTAGCGCTCAGCTTGGTAGCGCTGATTGCCAGGCTTGGCTAGAGCCTTCGTTGTTCTTTAAGGACTATATTCATGGCGGCCTGACTAGAGGCTTCCTGGGCTTTTGGGGCATCGTTGGACTGGTAATCTACGGCCTTTACTTTGCTTACTTTATCTTTGTTAAACTAGGTCGCCAGGGCCGCTCAGCGATCAATCAATAGATCCGCAGTTAAAGCAGGTATTTCTAAGATAGGTATTATCGGTGTAGTGCCTGAGGGTGTAGTACCTAAGAGTGCCAATGTAGCGTTTGATTTTGTAGTATCTCGATCTGGGCAACCTCGATCTAGGAAGTCATGAGCCAGGCGACGCTAGCTGCTCGATTAGAGAACTATACGCTTCAACATCCCCAAGAAGTGTTAGTGGTTCATGCTCAAATCGAACAAGAACCGGATGAGATCATAATCTTTAAAGGATTTTCTAGTTCGCTTGTGCGCCCTACTAATTTCGATCCAGAAGTCCCGGTTCTGCCCGAAAGCGCAGATATCACGCACATAGACAGACTCAAAGGCCCCTATCAGCCACAAGCACCACAATATATAGAGAAGGAAATTCCTCTAGAAGAATTCATAAGCAGGTTGCTTTGATGTGTAGTCGCTGACACACAATAAGTTGGTGACCTGGCACAATGGGGAAAGTCTTCTCGATTGCTTGGTCATACCTATCCATAGACCTCTAACCATGTACAAGACCCAAGACCTCCATGTGGTCGAAAATCGCCCTTTGCTTGCCCCCAACCAACTACTGACAAAGCTTCCTTTGACCGAGACGGCTGCTGCCTTGGTGACTGAGACGCGCGATCGCATTCGCAATATCATGCACAACGAAGACCATCGCCTGCTGGTGATTGTCGGCCCCTGCTCTGTGCATGACGTAGATGCCGCCTATGACTATGCCCAAAAGCTGATTAAGCTCAGAGAAAGATTTTCAGACCAGCTAGAAATCGTCATGCGCGTCTACTTCGAGAAGCCTCGGACTAGTATCGGCTGGAAAGGTCTAATCAACGATCCCCACCTAGACGGCAGTTACGACATCAATGAGGGGTTACGGCTGGCTCGAAAGCTACTTTTGGATCTAGCCGATCTAGGATTGCCAGCGGCCACAGAACTACTAGATCCGATTACGCCCCAGTACATCGCCGATGTGATCGCTTGGACAGCTATCGGAGCACGCACCACCGAAAGCCAGACTCACAGGGAAATGGCCTCTGGCCTCTCCATGCCCATCGGCTTCAAGAACAACACCAACGGCAGTTTGCAGGCGGCTTCTAACGCTATGCTTGCAGCCAGCCAACCCCATCATTTCTTAGGGATCAACGGAGACGGCCATGCCAGTATCGTTTCTACCACGGGTAACGCTGATGGCCACCTGGTGCTAAGAGGCGGTAAGCAAGGGCCTAATTACGAAAGCACCCATGTAGAGAGCGCAGCTCAGGCACTAGCTGAGCAAAATCTCAATCCGCGCCTGATGGTGGACTGTAGTCATGCTAATGCCAACAAGGATCACAATCGCCAGGTTACCGTGCTAGAAAACATTGCTCAGCAGGTAAAGCTAGGCTCTCAGCATCTAATGGGTGTCATGATAGAGAGTCATTTGGTGGCTGGCAATCAGCCTATCCCCGAAGATTTGCAGGCTTTGACATACGGTCAGAGTATCACTGATGCCTGTGTGAATATTGACACTACCGCCACGATGCTAGAGCAGCTCGCAGCAGCGGTAAAACAGTCGAGCACAGCCAAAGTCGGTGCCTGAGCAACTGGGCTTGAACTTGAACCACGTAGATCGCCGAGATAAAGCAAACCGCTAAAACAGTGGAACGTTCACGTTTAGCCCTGCGCCGTAGAACACATCGTCCAAATCTACCCCTGATGCTGAGGAACGACCTAACCGGGCACCGCCGAATAGGCTCAGTCTGCTCTCGGGCGTGACATTGTAGCTAACGACGCCTAAAAACTGCTGAGAGGTATCGAAGCGATCGATTTCGAGGTAGTCATCAAACTCTAGCTGGTATAGCAGACTAGTACGCAACTGCGGCGTTGGTGCGTAGTTCACAGAAGTGATTAGCGTTTGGCGAAATCGACTCGCGGCGGCAGGATCAGCAAAGCCGAGACGTAGCTGGTAGAAGCCGTCTACCCAGGCTCTTCTGCTCAAAATTCTGCGGTGACTGACTAGAGCATCTAGGTAGTTGACACCCAGCAGCTTTTCTCGATAGCCGGGCGTATACAGCCTTTGGTTACGCCAGCCGACTTGAGCAAACGTTCTGCGAAACAGCCGATGGCGCAGGCCAGCCTGGACTTCTATTTCGTTGTAGTCAATTTCGTAGCGAGCAATATTAGTTTCTGCGATCGCATACAGGCTAGTCTTTTCAGATATCCGAGGAAAGAGATACAGCGACAGCCCAGTCTGATAGATTTGGTCTTCTATCGCAGTCTCAGAGCGGAACGCATTGTTTGTGTCCAAGAATCCTAGACGCCCGCCTAAAAAAGCAATAGGCAGTTTCGGCGGCGGCGGCGGGGCCTGAGCAGTTTGCATCAGTCGTAAGATGCCAAGGTCTTCATCTTTACGCGATCGCGTTTGCTGTAGCCGTAGTGTGCCTAGATCGTCATCTAGAACCTGAGCAGGTTCCCGATCAGGAATCTGGTTAGTCTGTGCAATCACGCTCTGACCGGCACTATCTCTGGCAATATCTAAAGAGAAACCAAGATCATCTGAAGATTCAACAGGTGCGGCAACTGCTGCTGGGATTATTGCTTCTGAACTGAGCGCACTTGTCGATGAGGCTTCTAGTACGGTCTCTTCTAGTGCGATCTCTTCTAGCGCGGTCTCTTTGGGAACTACCTCTTCGGAGGCTATCTCCTCTATAACTGTCTCTTCCGAGACTGTCTCTTCGGGGATGGTCTTTTCTGAAAGTTGTGTAGTAGGCGTAAAGACCTCTGCTTCTATCAGCGCTTCTTCTGATCGCGTTTCTTCTATAGGCGCTTCTTCTGAGGGCGCTTCTGGTTCTGTCGAGCCTGTTTTAGTTTTTAGCGTGATCGCCAGGTCAACACCTGCCAAACACGCGGCCCGCTGACAGGGAGGCGTTGAGAATCGAGGCACTGCTCTGTCTTCAACAACGACAGCAGTCGCGTTGATAGAGTCTGGCCTCTCATCTAATGCAGTACTTATTAAGCCATCAGTTGAAAGAGGATAGATCTGGGTTAGCTTAAGAGGCGATCGTGACATCCGCTCTTGCCAAACCTTGCTACGGGAATATTCGGTATCTACTGCCTCAGCATCTGCGACCTCGGTATCTATAGCTACATCAGTAGCCTTATCAGTCTCTACTCGAGACTCTACTCGAGATAGAGCCGACGCACATAGTACGTTCAACATACCGCCTATACCGAGACTTACTGTGAGAACCCGTTGGCAAGCATCAAAAGCCCGGTTCTGCATGGATAACTAACCTCGACAGGGGCAAAACTGTGCGTTCTCCTTAAGCTAAAAGCACAGAATGTAGACTAAATATACAGACCAAAGTTAACAAACCAGATCCATACGTGTACGTTAACTTACACTATCTATATCAGTGTGCAGAAGCCTTGATCAGGCAAAAAATAAATTGGAATAGAATTTTCCATAGTTTTTCCCGACTGGTTTTATCATGCTCGAATAAATGAAGTAGGCTTCAAGCGGCCCTGGATTAAGCTATTAGTGGCTGAGATGAGGCAGTAAAATTACTGGTTTTTAGGGCACGCACTTAAAGCATCAAATCAAAGTATTAAGATGGTGCAGGCAAAAAAACTGGTCAGCAAACTTTTTAGTAGGCTTTCCTTCGTACATATCCATGCGAGATAAGCAGTTGACAAACCACTCCAATCTGAAGCGTGATCGCTCTATATTCTCATGGACCTTGTGCCTGGGAATTGGTATAGCTAGTCTGCTACTGGCACCATCTGCTGCAGTTGCAGAGCCAGAAGATCTCGAATGGGCCAGAGTAGATTTTTTGAGCAACCGAGTACAGCTAGTACCCAGAGAGCAAAGAAGCCGGCGCGCCAGAATTGCTGATGTTCTAAGTATCGGCGATGCCCTAAGAACCGCTAGAGAATCACGCGCCGAGCTTAGGTTCAACGATGGTTCGCTTGCCCGTATTGGTGAAAGGGCCACCTTCAGATTTACGCCCAACACCCGTAACTTTCAGCTCAGTAATGGTACTGCTTTACTACTGATTCCTCCAGGCAAAGGTCGTAGTACCGTTCAAACCCCCAATGCTGTAACCGGTATTCAAGGTTCTGCGCTGTTTGTGCGCTACATACCAGAGACGAACACTACGATCGTCGGTGCGCTCACAGACAATCCCATGGGGCCGATGGTCTTGTTCAACGAAGACGGCAGCGAGCGGCAGGCACTAAATTCAAATGAAATTGGCGTGATTGAAGGAGATCAGATCACGCAGATATATGAATTTGATGGTGCGTTATTCTGGCAGACTAGTGGCTTAACAGAGGGCCTTGACTACTTATCGACGCCCTCTCAGCTCGATAGCCCAATAGAAGCAAACGATCCGCTAGAAGGCGTTCGCCAGGAAATCAGAGATGCTCTTTTAAACCAGAGTCCGCTTGAGGGTGACGGCATTATTGAAAACCCTGACTCCTTTAGCAGACCTACTCCTTCAGTAGAAGAGCTCCCTCAACCAGATGTCGTTGAGTCCGTAGTAGAAGAGTCTCAAGAACCGACAGCAACTAGCGATGCAGAAGCTGGCTCAACTGACTCTGTAGACAGCGCTACCTCTGAAACCTCTACAGAAACTACAGATTCAGGATCGGTAGGTAGTGGCACTGCCAATCCAGGAACGATTACCACGAAGCCGGAAACATCAGACACTTCAGAAGAGTTAGATTTACAAGTAGCCTTAGATCTAGAGCTAGAGTTAGAGCTAGAGGCAGACGGTGTAGAGGCTCCTGACTTGGAGATTAATGAGACCGTTCAGCAGTATCTAGAAGGAGATAATAGCGAGATAAGCAGCTCATCAGATGTTAGGGCAGGCAACTCCCTACAGTCTATTAATGCAGATGAGACTGAAGAGGAAGAGAGCGGTTCGCCATCAGCTAGTGCCAACGATAACCTCACTGGCGAAGACGCCACTGACGAAGAAGTGTCAGCCAGTGAAGTAGACAACGGAGCAGCGCCAGCCACCGAGAACGATGCAACTGTTACGAATGGCTCAGCTGGCACAGCAGATTCGGTCAGCACTGACAGTGGTTCTAACGACAATCTCACCGAAAACCCTCATCTATCCAATGAGTTAAACAGCAGTTCAAGCAGAGGTGACAGCCCTGAGCCGGCCAGTAATCCCAGTACTGTCCCTACTGTAGAAAATTCGCCATCCCCCACGCCGGGATCGGAGCCACTGGCAGACCCAGTAGGGAACTCGCAGGTTACGACTAACCAGCGAGTTGATGTCAGCGATGCGACAGGTTCTCAACCCGATTTGAATTCGTCGCTACCAGCGGATGCTGCAGGCAGTCATACCAATGACGCGACGATAGCAACCCCAGTCGTTCCTAATTCAACGCCAGATACGTCTTCAGCTCTGTCATCGCCGCCGATGGAGCTCCCTACGGCTACGCCCGTCCCTGAAATAGGGAGCGGGAGCAGCGTGCCAACCGACATTCCTGGAACAGCGATCGAAGATACATCAGTCGTTAGCCCAGCGCCTATTAATGTCCCTGTTAATGCGCCTATTAATGTCATAGACATAGCGCCAGCCGCTGACGAGCCGCCTGTACAAATATTCTTACCGACGGACAAAATCGATTTTATGATGCATACCATGGACAGGGAAGAAGATATGAATCACAACATGGATGATGACGGGATGGACTAACCTAAGTCTTTCAGGTCAGTATCTTCCGGTTTCGTTTCGGCGTCGTTAAGCCAGTCTTTAGGAAGGATTTTCGTCTCGTCTAAGTCTAGATTAGTCAGGATCACACCAGGACGAGTGCCCTGATTAACAGTGTCTTCTATTGCTAGTTGGGAGTCGCCGCTATTACTGACATGCTCAACAGAGGCGTCTATAAGCTGCGCTGTGTCCAATTGATTAAGATCAGCTAGGCACTGCTCACTGGATTCGTAGCGCTTGTTGAAGTCGTAGCGTACCATTCGATTGATAATCCGGCGTAGTTCTGGTGAGATGACGGCTATAGTATGAGACCAAATGATTTCACCATCTTCGCTACGCCTTAGTACATGAGGGGGGCGACCCGTTAACGCTTCAATCGCTGTGATACCTAGCGCGTAGAGATCGCTACGAACAGTAGGCATACCAGCGGATTGTTCGCTGGGCATGTAGCCCTGGGTTCCAATACCTACTGTTGAAGTGACGCGGGTTCTCTCGCTAGCAACCTTATTTGAGATGGTTTTGACCGCACCAAAGTCAATCAGAACATAGCGCTTGTCACTGCTGCGGCGAATAATATTAGAAGGCTTAATATCTCGGTGGATGACACCTTGTGAATGCACGAAGCTGATGACAGACAGGAGATCGCGCAGCATAGTGACGACGACTTTTTGAGGAAACGGACGACGGCTAGAGAGCGAATCGCGCAAAAGTGTGCCTTCTATCATCTCTTGGACTAAATAGAAAGCCTGTTTAACTTCAAAGTAGGCAAGCAGTCGGGGAATTTGGCTGTGCTTCCCTAGGCGTTCTAGAACTGAGGCTTCGGCGGCAAACAGCCGACTAGCTAGCTGATGCGCCTTAGGATTGTCGCTGACGATCTTTAGCTGTTTGACAACGCAGACCGGATTGCCAGGACGCAGCGTATCTTGGGCTAAATAGGTTTCACTGAAGCCGCCAGAACCGAGAATGGCTGAAATGCTGTAGCGATTGCACAGCAGGGTGCCGATCAAATCCGCGTGAACATCAGCAAGCAGATCTTGAAAATCGTCGTGTTCGCTAATGATTTCTTGAACTAGCGGCGACGTAGCATACCGAGCAAGCGTCGTACGCAGCCTTTTGCGTTTGAATCGATCTCCGGTGAAGCCAATGCCAAAGTTGATTAGGCCCATCGATGCGATCGCTACCATAGGTGTACCTGTCATCAATATCACCTGAGCACCTGTGAAGGCAACGTAGCTAATGCCGCCCCACAGAGCTATACCGCCTATAGTGACTAGAGCCCGCTGAGAATGACGTCTGGTCTGATAAAACAGAGCAGCGATGCCCAACCCTAAGGAAAATACTGCTAAAGCGTTCACAGTAGGATATTTGACGAGCTGAGTGGGTGATATCGTTTGGTCTAGAGTAGCAACAGTGTTAGCTAAGACCTCTACACCAGCCATTTCATTGGGGTAGAGTAGACCGCCAGCAAAAGGGGCTTGGTGGAAGTCTCGGCGCTCGGGAGCTGTGGTTCCGATAATGACCATTTTGTCTTGAAAGTAGTTGCCCGAACCTAGATAGCTGCGCCACAGATCGCTATCTAAGACATACCAGAAAGGAATTTGCTCAAAGGTGCCGCCCGGACCATAGAAAAAGATATTTTCTTGCTGTTTCTTCGTCTCTGGCTGGCCTTCTAGCTGGCTTTCTATCTGGCTTCCCGGATAGCTGACCTGTGCTCGAACATAAGGTCTCTTAGCAGCCGCTAAAGTTGCTTGAGCAAAACTTAGCGGTTGGGGCTCAGAGAAATCATCGAAAGTCGCCGCAGAAACCTCAGCAAAAGCGTTTTCTTCTTGCGCCTGCGCTGCTAAGAAGGCTTGACCTAGCTGATGGATTTTGTCATTAGGTTCTTTTAGAAAGTTAATAGATCCTAAATAGACGCCTGTCTCTTGAAACTGCTGAAGCGGCAATGCTGCGCTATAGATAGTTCCTTGATTGAGATAGGTGTTGTCGTAGTTAGCAGCCAAAACAAGGCGATCGCTATAGCGCTCTAGCACCTCTGCAAAGGCAGCATCGTCGGCTAAGCCATAGGTGCTTGAGGTGGTAAACAGCACATCTAGAGATACTGATAAAGCACCAGCCTCCATCAGTCGTGAAATTGCTTTTGCATATGCCTCGCGACGCCAGGGCCAGGCTTCAATCAGCCTTAGTTCTTCGTATCGCTCAGGGTCATCTCGGTAGTGCTGCCCTTGCGAAAGCGACTCTTGATCAATTGCCAAAATCACGATATCTTCTGGTGCTTCCACCGGACCGCGCAGCTCAAAAAATAGGCTTTGAACTTGCCTTTCCCACAGATTGACAATGCCTAGATTCAGTCCTACCGCTCCGGCTACGATCGTCGTTAGCAGCGTAGAGGCCGCCAGTCGCCAATGCTTTTCTGTTACCTGCTGCGGCCAGGCGATCAGCCGATCTTGCATCGTTAGAACAGCCGTTGGCTGATCCGTTGATTGCGATCGCCTCGCTCTCTTCGAAGAATTTTGAGTAGACTTTGAGTAATTAGAGTCTGAAACAGGTTTGGACATAGCCAGGCAAATATCTTTATCGCTTCAATTTTTTATTGCTTCAAAAGTGTTTTATCGCTTCAAAAATGTAAGGAGGAGTGCGACCAGCATAGTGACATACTTCAGTATAGAAAGATATTCGTTCGTATAAAAAGTTGATTAGCAAAGAAAACGCCTATAATGATTAACCTTAGGGCAACATAACAACGGCAACACGTACTCTACAACGAAACATACTCTGACGAGACATACTCTATAGCCCCTTATTTTCGAGAGCTAGAATGGCTTTTGCTTCTGAGCCTTGAAGGTTTGGCACTTAGAGATACTCTATAAAAACTGTATGGCCTCCCAATCATTTTGATAAAAAACCATCTTTTCGAATCACTTACTGCCTTAGGTTATCTACCCGCTTAAACTGTTGACCAAACCAGGGGCTTACTGCGCTTACGGCAGTTTCTATAAGAAAGACAGTCGGTACAGTTACGGTATGATCTGGCGCTGCCACCGTCTAAGACCTCCTATATCCCATGCTATCTAATTCCTATGGCTGCACGTATGCTGAACCGGCTATCTATTTTTATAGATGGCAATAACATGTTCTATGCCCAGCAAAAGAACGGCTGGTTCTTTGATCCTAAGCGGGTTCTAGAATACTTTCTCAAAGAGATAGAAGGTAATGTACTAGGCAATGCCTTCTGGTACACAGGTCTAAAGGATCCACAGGATCAAAGAGCCTTTAGAGATGCCTTGATTAGTCTTGGCTATACTGTCCGAACAAAGGTTTTAAAGGAGTATTATGACGACACCTCTGGCCGATATTCCCAGAAAGCCAACTTAGATATAGAGATCGTCGTCGACATGTTTAATACAGTCGATCAATACGATCGCGTCGTTTTATTTAGCGGCGATGGTGATTTTGAAAGAGCGATTGAACTGCTGCGCTCTAAGAGTACGCATATCACGGTTGTTTCAACAGAAGGTATGATTGCCCGCGAGCTGCGTAATGTTACTGACCGCTATATAGACCTCAACTCGATTCGCCGTCATATAGAGAAATTAGATAGTTAGTCTAACCAGCTAATTGAACTGACGACCAGTGAGTTCAGGGACTATTAACAAGCCTGCATTTTGAGCCAACCTCGTTATTATTCGGATTTCAAGAACCTGTTCTTCAAATCCGGGCTTAAACGCAATAGGAAAGAACAAAGCACGGCTCTGTAGGCGAAAGTTGAAAATACAAAAAATAATAAAGAGAGCGATTGACGCTCTCTAGATACGTAATTACGAGCTAGTAGATGAAGTTAAATTCATCTATCTGTCAACCTATCTTGATGATAAGGTAGCTGCTAAAAATTCTACGCTCAGAGCTGTACGCTGAAAGAGTGAGTTGTCACATGTGTTCTTCCCTACGCTTTTTATCAGTTCGTACCTATGCAATATCTAGCAAAGGTTCACGCCAAGCAGTCACATAACACGACGCAGTTGCAGCTTCTAGCACGGAACTCCTCAGAGAATCTGTGGGAGCTGCTAGTCTCTCAGAGCGTCATTTCGACCGCTAAGGATATTCCTTTTAGCGAGCAAATGCTGCTGATAGCTGAGATAGAAGACAATAACCAGGTAATCAGCGTAGTAGACGCTACAGAATGGGTGCTAGGCATAGTCAAAGATTATCTAAGTTTGGGTGTAACACCTGAGGAATTAAAAGGTGAAATTGAACGAGCCGAACAGTGGAGACAATCGCTGACGCTGCAGAGCCAGGAAGTTCGTCGTAGAACCTTAGAAACTGCTGCTCGGCGAGATGAAATTCAGAACTTAGAGAAACGACTGAAGCTAGATCGGGAGACACCAGATTCAGGAAAATAGAAGAGAATTAGGCGTTCTGAGGCAGTACATCCTGTAGGAGGGGAGCCAGTTCATCTTTGAGCTGGCCTGCTCGGATGAACTCTGCATAAGTATCAGACTCTATAGCGAGCAGTTCGTCACGGATCTGTTCGGCGGCGTAGGTAAGCAGCTCTGGATTTGATCGCTGTAGCTTTACTAAGTCATCCTGCAGCTCTTCTAACTGACCTTCTACCAAGGCAATTTGATACTTAGCAAACTCCTCGTCCACTTCTTGTCGCTCGATGAGCTCTTTGAGTCGGTCTAGAACTCGGTTCAGCGCAACTCGATGAGCCACTAGCTGAGTGTATTTTTGTCGGGTAGGCTGATCGCCTAGCAAATCAAGCCAAGCAAGTAGCGGCTGCGTTGTCAATCCCTGTACCAGCAGCGTAAACAGCATGACGCCAAAGACAACCGCGATGATTTTTTCTCGTTCGACTAATGATTCTGGCACGCTGAGCGCTAGGGCGACAGAAACCGAACCACGCAAGCCACCCCACCACAGAACCGTCTGACCAGGAATAGAGATATTTTCACCTTTAGTCACTAGGTTGCTAAAAGCACTGAGGCCAAAGACGCTGATTGCTCTAGCGATAATGATAATCGCGATCGCCACGAAAATAGTCTCTGAATAGTCAATCAAGTCTTGGAAGCGCACCTGATCGCCAATTAGCAGAAACACGATGGAGTTGACAAAAAAGGCTAAGAACTCCCAAAACTCAGAAACGACTAGCCGAGTACGGGGATTCATCCCAATTCGCGAACCAAAGTTACCTAGGATCAAGCCGGTGGTGACGACTGCAATCACGCCCGAGCCGCCCACTTCTTCAGCGACGATGTAGGTGCCATAGGCTGAGACTAAAGTCAGCGACTGTTCAACTAGTGGAATGTCGAACCGCTGAGTCAAAAAAGAAATACCAAAACCAATCAATCCGCCTAGGCTGATACCAAGACCCACGAAGAGAGCGAACCTAGCAATGGTCACAGATCCGTCAAACTGCTCGACGCCTAAGGCAATGCCTAGCAGCAGATTGAACGCGACCACCGCAACACCGTCATTAAAGAGGCTTTCACCCTCCATTAGCGTGGTGAGTCTTTTGTCGACCCCTAGCTCTCTAAACAAAGCCGTGACCGAGACCGGATCGGTTGCCGACAGACTCGCGCCGACTAAAAGCGCGGTGGCTAGCGAAGCCCCGGCAAATTGCTGCAGCCCGAAGACCAGACCCAGTATACAAATGACAACGCCTAATATGGCGTAGAGCAAAATCGGGAAAAGATCGCTTTTAAGACGGCTCCATTTGATATTCCAGGCCGCCTCAAACAGCAGCGGCGGCAGAAATATGAACAGGATCAGCTCTGGTGAAAGGTTGACTAGGCGAACATCGACAACGGCTAGCCCCAAGCCAACTAGCAGCAGCAGCAATGTGTAGGGAATGTTGCGAAGCACGCTGAAGACACGAGAGAGCGTAGCAACCCCTAAGGATACGGAAAGAACCAGTAAAAACTGGCGCAGGTTTGCTTCAATAGCTGGATCTTCTAGAACGGGCTCTATGGCTGCAACTATCCAATGCATAGTTTCTTATAAATTCCAAAAGCAA
Organism: cf. Phormidesmis sp. LEGE 11477; assembly: GCF_015207105.1. GTDB lineage: Bacteria > Cyanobacteriota > Cyanobacteriia > Phormidesmidales > Phormidesmidaceae > Phormidesmis. The sequence continues at coordinate 13,555 of NZ_JADEXO010000087.1, read as the reverse complement.
TGGCAACAAGATATCAGCATCACTATAGGCGCTGATGGCGTCATCGGGTTCGAGACGGTAAAAATTATCCTGCCTTTCGGATCGTTTCGGCCTGGGCTAGTAAGGAATCGGCAAATGCGATCGCCTCGGTATGAGAGCGGCCTCCAGCCAGCTGGGCGAGCTCATCTCTGCGCGCTTTTGCATTGCCCAAAGGCGTGACTTTGACAATAGTCCGCTCACCTGGGCTATAGGTTCCTTTACCAGCTTCGCTCTGGCTTGCACTCTGGCCTGCGCTCTGGCTTGCATTCTGGCTTGCATTCTGGCCAGCACTCTGGGCCGCAATCTTCTCAATTGCCTTGACTTCTTCTTTAGTAAGCGCAGCTTCTGCTAGCTTGGCTTCAGTTTTGGAGTCTGGTGTTTTAGAGTCTGGCGTTTTAGAGTTTGAGAGCTTGGCTTTTGGCTTTCGGCCTTTCTTCGAGGCGGGCTCGGCAGCAGAGACAATTACGTGTTTGCCAACGTGGTAGTGGGCGTCGGCCATGGCAGCGACGAGGGGTTGATGAGTGACGCACAGTACCTGATGCTCTCGGCTAAGCTGGTGGAGTTTTTCGGCGATCGCCTGCGCTACTCGCCCTGATACGCCGACGTCAATTTCATCAAAAACCATCGTATTAATCGGATCGACCCGAGAAAAGCAGGCTTTGAGCGCCAGTAAGAAGCGGCTCATTTCTCCGCCAGAGGCGATTTCGATGAGGGGCTGAAGCGGTTCTCCGGGGTTGGGACTAAATAGAAAGGCGATCGCATCCGCTCCGTGCATCGTAGGAACCTGCGACTGGATATCTACCTTGAACTTGACTCGTTCCATAGCCAGCGGCTTGAGCTGAGCCACGAGATCGGCCTCTAGCTTTTTGGCTGCCGTCTGCCGCATCTTTGTGAGGCGATCGCAGCCTTCTAAAAGCGCCGCTTGCTTTTGCTGATAGGCGACTTCTAGTTCTTCAATTGATTGCCCCTCTCCATCTAACGCCGCTAGCGAAGCCTGAATGCTCTGGTAGTGATCTATTAACTCAGGCAAATCGCGGTTGTACTTTCGACAAAGCTGCTTGAGCTGAGAGATTCTAGCGTCTATTTGATCTAGGCGCTCCGGGTCGGTTTCGATGTTTTCACCATAGGTGTTGATCTGACGCCCCGCTTCTTGAACCTGAGCTAACGCTTCTGCCACCATCTCCAGAATTGGATTGATGTCTGGATCGAACCGCAGCATGTCCATCAAAACGGTCTCAGCATCGCCTAGCAGATCAGAGCAAGCCGCGCCGTCGTCATTTTCGTACAGTATTTGGTAGAGCTGATAGCTTTGCTGTTGAAGCTCGACACTATGACTCAGTCGCTGATGTTCTATCTGTAAATCTTCTAGCTCGTTAGGATCTTCTAGCGCCGCCTCACTAAATTCTTTGCTCTGAAACTGAAGCATCTCTATCTGATCGGCCCGCTGCTGGTCGGCGCGGCGGCGGGCATCTAGAACCTTCTTAGCCGAGCTAGCCGCAGCATAGTCAAGAGCTACCTGATCTTTTTGCTTGAGCAGCTTTTTATCGCCGAACCCATCTAGCCAGTCTCTTTGCAGATCGGGATCGCCGAGCTGTAATGTTTGGCCTTGAGCGGTGATTTCGATCAGCAACTGCCGCAAAGCGTCCATCTGCGGCTTCTTGACTAGAACGCCGTTAAGCCTAGATTTACTACGAACCGAACTTTTACCCGTGGTGAGATCGCGTCGGCAGGTAATTAAAGCCCCTTTATCGGGGATCTCTTGGGCGTTCAACCAGTCAGAGATTCTAGCGTCGGCTTGAAAGGCGGCTTCGACAAGAGCCTTTTCGGTGCCGGTTCTAACCCAGCGACTGCTAGCTTTGCCACCCAAAACGGCGTCAATCGCATCTAGTATGATCGACTTACCTGCGCCAGTTTCCCCTGTGAGCACGTTCAAGCCAGGCTTCAGTTCTAGATCGAGCTGATCGATAAGGGCAAAATTCTCGATTTTCAAAGAAACCAACATAGGGCTCAGCTATTAGATGAAGAATGAAGTAGAAGAAAGGGCATTGGACCAGCGCAAATACTACAGCTAGCTAGTTTATACGGTTGTACTATCGAGCGTACTGTTTTTTGATTTCCTACTTTTGATTTCGGTAAACCCTACGGCCTTAGACAGAAGATATTTTTCAATAAGTTGATACAATAGTTTACACAAAGCGCAATTTGGTTTGGTGCTTTTTGCTTTGACTGAGCTTTAACTGATGTGTTCAGCCAAAGATAAATCGTTTGCTCTATTCTACAGCCCCTCTTCTTCGGAACACCTTCTACTTTAGAGCGACTGCTCTAAAGCGATTACTTTAAAAGAGGCTTCGCTCTGTGGCGTTGTCTGCGCGGGTGGGATAGAGATTTTTTAGCCAGACGAGACCCCATATTTCTAAAGATTTCTTATGAGTGCAGCTTCGCCTGAACTGTTTAACGGCCTTTCTGATTCACCTATAACTTCTGAGCCAGTGCCTTCTATGCCGCCAGCTACGCCAGCTAGTGGGCCTACCAGTCAGCCAGAAGCGCCGCAAACGGTAACCGTTCCAGCGATGCCTGTGGCTAGCAACCGACCACCGCGATCGCTCGAAGATATTTTGGTGTACGACCCTGAGGCGATCGCAGCCTACTACCGTCGTCGCCCTCTCCAGATTTTGTTCCGCCTGATGAATATTTTCTGGATCGCCTCTGGCTATGTACTAGGACTGCTATGGGATAAGGTGACGGGTCGTCAAAAAATAAATGAGCAAAAGAGAGCCGAAGGGCTGCGACTGATGCTGACTCGCCTAGGACCTGCCTACATCAAAGTCGGACAGGCGCTCTCTACTCGGCCTGATTTGATCTCTCCTGCTGCGATGGCAGAGATGGTGAAGCTACAAGATCAGCTACCACCTTTTTCTAATGAAATCGCATTCAGATTTCTTGAAGAAGAAATTGGTCAGCCGCCAGCAGTGGTTTATTCTTATCTATCTGATTCTCCAATCGCTGCCGCTTCGTTGGGGCAAGTGTACAAAGGCAGGCTAAAGACTGGCGAAGACGTGGCTGTCAAAGTGCAGCGCCCTGGCCTAGCCGATCAAATTACTAAAGACATTTACGTCATCAGAGTCCTGGCAGGCTGGGCAACTAAGTATATTGGACAGATTCGTAGCGATCTAGTCAGTATTGTGGACGAGTTTGGCGATCGCATCTTCGAAGAGATGGACTACAACCACGAAGGGGCTAACGCCCAGCGCTTTGCCGATCTCTACGGCTACCTACCAGAAATCGTCGTTCCCACTATCTATACTCAGTACACCGGACGCCGCGTCTTGACCATGGAATGGATAGAAGGCGTCAAACTCACAGAACTAGATGAACTCGCCAGACGCAACATCGATCCTACCCACGTAATCGAAGTCGGTGTCCAGTGTTCTCTGCGTCAATTGCTAGAGCACGGCTTTTTCCATGCAGACCCGCATCCTGGCAACCTACTGGTAATGGCAGATGGCAAGCTAGCCTATCTTGACTTTGGCATGATGTGCCAAGTAGAAGCCTATCAGCGATACGGCTTGATTGAAGCTATTGTTCATATGGTCAATCGAGACTTTGAAGGACTGGCACAAGACTATGTGAACCTAGAATTTCTGACTCCAGACACTGACTTGAGCCCAATCGTACCAGCGTTGGCAGGCGTATTTAACAACGCGCTAGGTGCCAGCGTTGCGGAGCTCAATCTCAAGAGCATTACCGATGAATTCTCGGCGCTCATGTACGAGTATCCTTTTCGGGTACCGGCCTACTACGCCTTGATCATTCGCTCGCTCGTCACCTTAGACGGCATCGCCATTACAGTCGATCCTAGCTTCAAAGTGCTGAGCAAAGCCTATCCATACGTAGCGCGGCGACTGCTGACCGATCCAGCGCCACAGCTAAGAACGTCACTTCAAGAGCTGCTGTTTAGAGACGGCAGTTTCCGCTGGAATCGCCTGGAAAACCTGCTGAGAAATGCGAAAGACAGTACTGACTACGACCTCGATCAGGTACTAGATCAGACGCTGGAATTCTTGTTCTCTAAGCGCGGCGAATACCTGCGAGTGAGAATCGCTGACGAGCTAGCTAAGGAAATCGACAAAATGGGCTATAGCCTCTTGCAGCAGATTACGAGGGCGCTACGACTGCCGTTGGGTCAAGAAGAGCCCACATCGCGCTCAGCCGCTGCCTCACAGTCACCGCCAGCTAGCTGGGAACATGCAATCAGAATCCTCAAGATTCTGCGTGATACCCCAGGGTTTAATCCGACCACCGTGGCGACTGTTATTCCCAAGCTGATTGCCGAACCGGAAGCCAGGGGATTGGGTCGTCGGGTAGTGAGCGGCGTCGTGCAAAGAGGCATTGCCCGTTTGATTCGAGAGTTCTTGGTCACAGATAAACCAGCAACCGTGCCAGCCCTACCACCTGTTCGCGCCGCCTGATGGCCGACTGCAAAGATTCCGCACTTTAGCGGTTTTGCACTAGCTATTCTACAAAGGCGAGAGTCTAATAGATAGTCGCTCTTTCATGCTTTGAATTAACCTGGCAGCCTGGTAGTCGTAGAGTTCTACGTCGGTTGTGGCAGGTAGCCGATCGATAAATTGCTGAGCTGACTGGGGTGAAAAGTTGGTCAGTCTCGCTAGCAACTGAACCACGTCGGCGGCATTTGTTGGATTAGGTTTTTGCTCTACAGATAGCCGCCATCGGCGGGGTGGTGTCATTTCGCCCCTTTCTATTCGACGCAGGCCATTGATAGAAGACAGGACAAAGAGGTGATCGCCTGGCAGCAAATACTGATCGTCTGTCGGCATTAATACCACACAGGCATTGCCTGCCGAGTCCACTGTTTCTCGCAAGATAGGCACCACACCGTAGCCATAGGAAACGGTGGTTAGCTGTTTGTTCGCGAGGGTGTCGCCAGGTTCAATCAAGTATTCAGCAATTAGATTGGTCTGTCCGCTCAGCCGAAAAAGACCCAAGATATTCTCACCAAAAGCAGCGCCCGCAAACGCTTCGGCAGAAAGCGCGTAGGGACAAAAAGACCGGGCCTGTGGCATCAGCGCCGCTAGATTATCGCTAAATGACTGATTGCGCGTGCGAACGACTGGAGAGAAACCGCGTCTACCCCCCAAATTCTTTTCTGAAGCGAGCAGGGACACCTCTAGGTTAAGCATCTGGTCATCTGTCACAGCGATGATGCTCTTGGCAGTCGCCAAATTCGCCGCCGATAGCTCTTCTAGAATGTTGCCAATCAGTAAAGGAATCTGAGTGAACAGCTCCGGGTGATTAAGCTGCTTATCAATAGCGACTAGAGGCTGATTCAGCTCCAGCAGCAAGCTGGTGACTTTTCTGCCGATGCGACCTAGGCCAATGACAACGACGTGGTGGCTGCGGGGAATGCGAGGACGCTTTTGCAAAAAGTCAAACCGAGAGCTGAGTAACTGATCGGCCAAAAGACCTAGCACCCCAAGCACAACCAGAATGCTAACCACCGTAATCATCAAACAGACCAGCTGTACCCAGCCAGGAATTCCAGAACTGCTAAATCCGCCAAATACGTCTCCATAGCCGCCCAGTAATAGGATTGCGCCCAAAGAAATAGCCTTGACCCAGGAAATGCTGGGTCCCGTTACCTTCAGCAAAAGCGTCCCGGTTATCCACAGTGCGAGGGCAGTCACTAATACAGTGGCCAGCACTCGTTCGGTGGATTGCTCAGAAGATTGACGCCAGTTGCGTAGTCGCCGCCGCCAGTCGCCAGTCTTCCAGTCTTCGACTAGCTGATTGAGCGCGGTGAAAGGCGTTTTTCTTTTCTCGGCGTCATTAGCCTCTGAGATCATTTCTATGTAGGCAATGCGATCGCCTGCCGAGACTCTCACATAGGGCTGCCATCGGTGAAACACGGATGATGCGGTCGTCGCCCAACCTAGCGGCTGCTGAGGCTTCTCAACCGGGTCAAAATCCAACAGCCGAAACTTTCCCTGGTGCAGTGCCTGCATCTGATGCTGATCAAAGCGCGGATCGCCAGCGCGTACAAACCGTTCCACAATCCGAAAGCGGTGGCGACCGATGGTAAAGACGCTGACGATATCATCACCTAGTCCAGCTAGGGCGAAGGTCATTGCGGGTAGCTCGGTAGCATCTAGGGCCACGAAATTACCCAGCTGCCGCTTTAGCAGTGTGTTGAGGCTGTGGCGAGATGAGCGCAGAATAATTTGAATATTAGGATTAAGACGACGAGCGGCGATCGCACATTCCACATTGGTACTTTCATCGCTGGTTACAATCAGAATCGCCCGACTGTCTTCAATACCCGCTTTTCTTAAAATATCTTCCCGACGACAGTCACCCAAAATTGGCGCTACCGCCAGCTGACTCGGAAAGTCATCGATTTCCCAGTCATCGATTATTCGCCGCTCAATCGCCGTAATCGAGACTTCATAAGGAGCGTAGTCAAATTTCTTTAGCTTGATGACACTCTGCTGGCCCAAGCTGCCCAGCCCGCAAATAATAAATTTGTCTTGAATAACAGAAGAAGAGCGCGTCACCGCCGACGGCATCAAAGTATCTGGACCTGACATAGCTACGCTACTGAGAAAACTAAATCTACTTATCCCACCTTTTCACCGTCATTTAAAACCATCATTTCAACGAGTGGTTAAAAAAGTGACAATTTCTTAGCTCTGGCCAACTCTCTAGCCAACTCTCTTTCCGACTTTTGATGAAGTTAGGAAATCGCTGACTACTGCTGCCTTCAGACGTCCACTCATCCGACCACGCGCATAGGGCACTGCTAACCCTGTCATCGTGTAATTACGGCTAACGACTTTTCAGAGTGACAGCCTATGATCAGCTATATTTAGGCAGAAAGATTCTACCTAATCATCTTATTTGGGTAAATAGGTAGACGAAATTCCACCTATCCATCTTCACGGGGTAATTAGGCGGATGCATTTCTATCTAATCAGCCATTTAGGGGCATTAGGTAGAATCTCTCCCTCTAATAAATAGTTAGCTTGTAATTTTTGAAATCGCTCTACATCATGAGTTCAGGTGCAGAATTTGAGGAGTATGTAAGAGGGATTTATTCCATCCTTTTGAATCTTAAGGATGATGGCATTGTCGTATCAGGTGGGGCAAATACATTCCTGAAAGGAATCTCAGGCGAAACTTATCAGATTGATGTCTACTATGAATTTGAGCGTGCAGGAATTCAACATAAGGTAATTATTGAATGCAAGGATTGGAAAAATCCAGTCAAGAGAGAGGTGATAAACGCCCTCGAATCGAAAGTTAGAGATATACCTGGGGTAATTGGTGTCATCATTTCGAGAAACGGTTATCAGTCTGGGGCAATTAACTTTTCTCAACAAAAAGGCATCCTTGCCTTAACATCAAAAGACTTGCCATGTCTCGGCTCCCTTATAGGTGAACGTCTTAAAACAGTCGCTCTTCCTGATGAATCATGTATTGGAGAGCCTTTCTGGACAATCATGATGACTAGATCTGGGAAAAATACGGGGGTTTGGTTTGGATTGGGGTTAAACCGTGAAGATAATAGAAGCTATATTCCACTTTTTTTCTCGAAATATTTTGCAGATCTTTTCCTTGAGGAGATGAAAATAGATAAGGGAATTTGGGGAGTTAGAGGTTTGCCTCAATACTCACGGTTCGCGCATTTATTTTAGTGGTTCAAAGAAATACAAAAACGCTACATGTAGCGTAAAGCTGGTCTGTTTTGTCAGTTGACTGATTGGCCTGGGATACGAAGGCTTAAAATCTACAGCCTTGTTTATTTGTCAATGGCCTGAAAACCCATTGCCTTCGTCGTATTTTTGGAACTCAAATTATTTTGCGCGAACCGTGAGTCAATATGCTCTTAGAGGCTTAATTGTTCAGCTTGAATTTTTTGAAATACGTCATGAGACATTTGGCATGACAAATTCTGGTGCGGTAATTATGTTTCGCCCTCCTGACGCTCAGCAATCAGACCCTTTCATTCCAATACCCATTACCAGAGAGCAAATTATAGATGAGTATTATGGCAAAGGTGTAGCAAGTCTCCGCGATGAGAATAGCTGATTTGGTGATTCAGCTAACAAGGCCATGCAAGGGACGCTCGGTTTACACGTCTCAGCTGCTCTTTAAATGTTTTTTCTCGCGCCCCTGATGGCCGAACCGTTAGCTGCTCAAGTTCTGGATCGTAGAAGGGTTGATCAGCTATTCATGGGTAAACTAGCATCAATATAATTCTGGGGCATCACCATGAGGTTTCTGACGGAGTAAACGATGGTAGTTGATTTGCTGCTTAGCGTAGTTTCGTGGTTTCGCAAACTATGGGATCGTTTAGACGAAAAAACGAAGCGTAAGATTATTGATACGGTTATCAAAGCATTTGAGGACCTACTTCGTGCTTTTTATAGAGAATGGAAAGGCAAACAGGAGAAATGAGAAACTGCAATGAGTAGCTTTAAAGAGTTTATGGACAGGGCAGAGGATTCACCGACCAAGGCTTTATCAGCTTCCAATACTGCACTGCCAGCTATTGAAACTGCTCTGACGGTAGCAGTTAGTAATCTTTTGACGCCAGCAAGCGTTCCAATTGACAAAAAACAGGATTTTTCGAAGAAGGTTTCTAGTGTAGTACGTGACGAAGGCTTTATCTCTGAGTTTAGTGATCGTATTGGTGTCCCATCAGAGCGTGAAACCGAGGATGAGTTTGTAGAGCGCAGTAGTAGTGTGTTAAGACAGATGCTCCGTACTCGATTTGGCATTAAAGATTAGCTACCTCTCGCAGCAGCCCATAGATTGAAAGTTCTTTCCTAGAAGAAATTTATTTAGGCTGATACCTAATCTGCTCCGCTGATCTGCATCCCAGTTTGTTTGGGTACACCGTTTAGGGTGTTTTCAGCGGCTCTGTTAAAATCATAGTGTCAGCTATATATAGCCGTCTTAACTATGTTCAGTACAGCAGTGAACGATACCGGGCAAATTACCTTACCTGAAGAAATTCGCGAGCATCTTAGGTTGGTTAGTGGCAGTCGAGTCGAGTTTGTCATCGATGAAAACGGTCAAGTCAAAATTTTCCCTCTAAATGTTGCCGTAGAAACGTTATCTGGCATCCTCCACCGACCCGGTATGCAAAGAGCCTCCCTTGAGGATATGGAAACAGCCATCTCCAAGGGTGCCAATGATTGGAGTTGATACCAACATCCTCGTCCGATACCTTACCAGAGATGACGAGCAGCAATGGCAACAGGCCGTTACCGCAATTCAACGTAATCAGCCCTGCTTTATCACCAATATTGTTCTATGTGAGGTGGTTTGGGTACTCCGAGGGGCAACTTACAGCTTTCGTAAAGATGAAATCATCAATGTCCTAGAGGTGATGTTGCACAGCGCAGCTTTTGAGTTTGAAAATCGTTCAACGGTTGATCAAGCATTACAGCGATATAAACAAGGCAAGGCGGATTTCTCTGATTATCTGATTGGGGCGGTTTCTTGGCAGGCAGGCTGCACAGAAACTTGGAGCTTTGATAGCAAACTGAGGGGTGAAAGAGGGTTTCAGTGTCTAGAATAGTGTCGCCAGCTAACACTACGTTGGTTCGGACGGCACGAAGGTTATCGCTGAAAGCTCAAGGTTATCTGCCGCCGCACAACTTTATCGTTATGCGGCTTGAGGCTACCTGTCGGGGACACATGTTGGAATTTGTTGACGAGGTGAACTTGCTGGAATTTGGTAATTTTTTATGCATTTGCTTAACCAAAAGTTTATAATAGTACAAATAGACTATGAGGTCGGGGAATTCCCCATAGCTTTTGCTGCAAGACTGTATAAGCTAGTTATGTAAGCCTATGAGTCTTTCCAGGGCTTTGTAAGTAAGGGGGTGAGCTTAGTGTTGTCCTGCTTTGACATAGCAGACTATTTTATTGGGCTAGCGAATGAAACTGGCTCCTTCATTAGTAATTTGAAGCTTCAAAAGCTTGTTTACTATGCTCAGGCTTGGCATATCGCACTCTATGATGAGCCTCTCTTTGCAGAGGATTTTCAGGCTTGGGTGCATGGACCGGTAATTCCATCTTTGTATCAAAAATATAAGACCTTTGGATGGCAACCAATTCTGGAAGACGCTGATCCTAAGCTTCCTGAAGATGTTTTTCAATTCCTTGATGAAGTTGCGGAGGAGTACTTTGCTTGTGATGCCTATGAGCTAGAGCAAATGACTCATGCGGAAGATCCCTGGGACTGGGCTAGAGGAGATTTACCACCAGATGCGCCTTCCAATGAAGTTATCAAGAAAGAGTGGATGAAGGAGTACTACGGGGCACGTGTCGAAGAAGATTAAGAAGACTAAAATCCCGAAGAATAGTACATCTGGGATTGAATCAACAAAGCTGAAGCCGCAAGGCATCAGCTTTTCGTTTAAGTATTATCAGGACGGACATGATAAGTTTTATTGTAATGGCAGAACAACTATATACTGGCTAACGCTAATTGATCGCTTAAAGGCTCTATCAGGTTTGTCTAATCGAGAACTATTAGTGAATCGTAGCAGTTCTCTTCGATGTCATCCAATTAAATGGGAAGATACAAGCGAAAATGGGTTTGGATTACCGAACGAGGAACAGTTAGTAGACACTCCTTACCAATTTTCCCTCTCTTCGAACGAGCACGGTAGAGTTCATGGATTTCTTATTGATGAAGTCTTTTATATTGTTTGGTTAGATCCCGATCATTTGCTTTACCCAGCAAAAGGTTAGTAGATATCGCCGCATAACAACCCCAATGCACCCGACCGCCGAGAGGTTATCGGTTAGAGGATTATCTGCGGCGGGTGATTGGAAACGTTATCCGACTGAAATCGCCTTGCTTCCTACCTCCCGCTGACGATGTACGCTTCTCCTCCGATCTGCAACTTGCTCGTTCTCCGATCACCTGACATCGAGCGTGCTGCAACCTTCTACTCGCAAATGGGCCTTCTGTTTACCAAACACGCTCACGGCAATGGCCCCAAGCACTACACATCGACCGTTGACGGATTCGTATTCGAGATCTACCCTGCCCGGTCGAGTGATGACACGACAACCCGAACGCGATTAGGCTTTAGCGTGGACGATGTTGACTCCATCGTTGAAATGTTGCTCGAAATTGGTGCTACACTCCGCACTAAGCCAACCGATTCAGAGTGGGGGCGTCGAGCGGTTGTTCACGACCTCGATGGGCATGTTGTCGAACTCGTCACTCCGCCGAATCGCGACCCGTCATACTCGTCCCAAAATGGCGGATAACCAAGCCATGCACCGGAGCCGGGCTTGCGGGTTTTCACGAATGGAACATCAACCGTCCCGGCCCGGTGATGGCAGACGTTATGTTTCTCGCAGGGCGGGTTCAAGCCCAAGATGATCAACAAAGGGGATAAAGTCGCGATCCAAAAACAGCAGAGGTAGCTCCTTCTCTATGCAGAACGTCGCGATGATCACGTCGGCAGTCTTTCTGATGGTAATGCCTTTCTTACGAAGCGCTCGATAATTGTCGGCGCACTTGGCTGCCATCTCTTTGCCAAATATCTCATATTGATCTAGCGCGAGCAGACTCTGTTTGGTCTGACGGTATTGTTTGTTATTGCGAATGCCTTGCAGGATTTCGAGAAATATGAGGTCTCCAATAGCGACCAATCCTTGGACTATCGAGGCATCTAGCAGGTCAGTTTGCGGGTTTTTGATTCCGTTGAAATAGTCAATCCAGACGCTGGTATCCACCAGTATCATCGGGCGCTCCGCATTTCATCTAGGTCGCCTTCCCATTTGACTTTGCCTCGCAGCTTTCGAATTTCCTGTTGCTTGCTCAGCTGGACTAGAAGTTTCAGACCTTGCTCAACGACCTCTTTTTTAGTTTCGTAGCCGGAGGCTTTGAGGGCTTCGGCCATCAACTGATCGTCAATGACAATATTCGTTCTCATGTTGCACCCATGTGTATGGATTCCACTTTCTATACACAATCTAGCACTTCAGGGAGAACATAACAATCTGGTTGCAGCGGAACGCTCTGGTTTTGTTGACTGAGTTGTAAAGCTTGTCTGCGTCCGCTGAACCGAGCCGTGTTGTTGATCAGAAAAATCTTTCCACCGGACTCGAAATATATGTGACGTGCTTCTCAACCAAGATCTCTTTTCAAGTACTTGTCATTATCGTTCCGTCTCCTTTGAGTGTCGCAAAATAGATTGATCGACAGCATGTTTAGAAACCTCGAACTGTTCCTTAGCGAACTTGCGACGTATCTCTAGCATTAGCGTAGTCATAGCGCTATTCTATCGCCTTACCTCAGCAGCTCGGCAAGTTCGACAGCGGTGTTATTAGGGTTGTGAGCACTAGATTTCGTAACATGTCAACGTCTCTTTACTGAGTGCAGCTTTCGCCGCAGTGGGGCGTTATAGCTCATCTTGGCAAAGCCTTTCTCTGATGATCGCGGTTCCGATCGCCATTCCCGTAGAATACAAAAGAGTCTTCGGCCTTTCGGATAAAAGCTATGAGCCCCTTTCGCAGCATCGAATGGAAAAATGGTCGGCTGCGGCTACTCGATCAAAGACAGCTACCAGCCCAAACGGTCTATCAAGATTATTCAGACTACAAGTCAGTGGCCGAGGCCATTCAGACGATGGTGGTACGTGGGGCTCCGGCGATTGGGGTGACGGCTGCTTTTGGACTGGCGATCGCAGCCAAACAGTTCCAATCTCACCCGCCGAAAACCTTCCTCGCCGATCTTCACGCCGCTGGTGAGTATCTGGTTCAGGCTAGACCGACAGCGGTCAATCTGTCTTGGGCAATCAATCATCTATTGGCGATCGCGACAGACCTAGCAGAGAAAACTACCCCGCCTACAGAGATCGCTGCGGCTCTTTTAAGCGAAGCCCAGACACTCTACCAAGCCGACATCGAAGCCTGCAAACAGCTTGGCACTTACGCTCAAGCACTCATTCCCAATCCGGCAACTGTCATCCACCACTGCAATACCGGCGCTCTAGCGGCTGTGGACTATGGCACGGCAATCGGCGTGATTCGGGTTGCCCACGAGCAGGGAAAGCAAATTCATGTCTTTCTAGATGAGACCAGGCCGCGTTTGCAAGGAGCAAGCCTATCGGCCTATGAAATGAAGGCGTTCAGCATTCCGCATACGGTAATTGTCGATGGCGCGTCGGGCTATGTGATGAGTACGCAAAAGATTGACGCTTGTATTGTGGGATGCGATCGCGTCGCCGCCAATGGAGATGTCGCCAACAAAATTGGCACCTACAACCTTGCACTTGTCGCCCACGCCCACAGCGTCCCGTTCTACGTCGCCTGCCCTACTAGCACGCTCGATATGAACTTGGCTAGCGGCACAGAAATCAATATCGAAGAGCGCACCCCCGCAGAAATCACCCATATCAAAGGCCAACAAATCACCCCTGACGATACCCCCGTCTTCAATCCTGCCTTCGACATCACGCCAGCCAAATACATCACTGCGCTGATC
>NZ_JADEXO010000217.1 GCF_015207105.1 cf. Phormidesmis sp. LEGE 11477 | reverse complement strand
CCGTCAGCCTGCCCGCTTTCAGGCGCTTGGCGAGGATGTAGTGAAGCACCTCAAAAGCGTCTCTAGTCGCCGACTGGTCGGTTTCATCATCAGAGACTACCCCCCGAAAATGATCAGAAGATAAAATCTCCGTCTTCGCAAAATGCTGGCGAGCAAAAGTAGATTTTCCCGCGCCTGATGCGCCGATTAAAACAACTAGAGAAAGTTCTGGGATGGTAATTTTCACTGGCGTTCCTCCTGCCTAACGAATACGCCCATTTGACTTGGCGTGCCTACCTCGGGCGACTCGAAGCCGATGCCCTGGAATTCGACCTGGTAGCCATATCGCTTACAGAGGCTATCGGCCCAAGCTTGAAACTCTGGCCGCGTCCATTCAAACCGATGATCCTGATGGCGAAAATGTCCTTTCTCTAACGTTGGAAATAGGGCATTAAACTCAGCGTTAGGCGTGGTAATGACGACCAACGGCGGCTGAGCGAACTGAAAAAGCACCTGTTCAAATGTAGCCAGTCGATTTAAATCCATATGCTCAATCACTTCGATCACTGCCGCCGCGTCATAGCCGATCAGTCGTTCATCTCGATAGGTCAAAGAACCTTGCATTAGCTGTAGTCTCTCTCTTTGGTGCAGAGGAATCTGTTCGACTCTCAATCTCTTTTTGGCAGTTTCTAAGGCGCGAAAAGATACATCTATGCCCATCAACCGCTCAAAGAACCGATCTTCCCACAGCGCTTTCAACAGATTGCCTTCACCGCAACCCAAATCTACCACTCTCTTCGCATGGTGAGATTTCAGAACTGCCGCTACTGCTGCCATCCGCTGTTGATTTAGGCTCACAGGTTTCTTCGCGGCTAGCTTTTGCCAGCTCTTGGCAGCCAATTCGGCGTCAGCATCTGGATCTTCGCCTTCCATTAGCTGCGCGATCGCCACTTCTGCCAGCTTCCGCACTCGCTTAAAATAGCGCTGTGTGATTTGTTCTCTGTGCGGATGATCTTTTAGCCAGCCTTCACCGTGTCGCAATAGCTTATCGACTTCGTCAGCGCCAAACCAATAGTGCTTGTCTTCGTCCATCACCGGAATTAGCACGTAGAGATGGCTGAGCAAATCGGATAGGCGCACTTTGTGGCTAAGCGTAACTGATAGATAGCGGCTATTTCCCCAATCGGGAAAGGTCTCGTCTAGCGGTAGAGGCTCAGCTGCGATCGCATACCCTAGCGGCTCAAAAAGGTCTCTTAGAAAAGTCTCTCCGCCCCGGCACGGCAGCACTGGCAGCGTGATAGTCAAAGGAATCGGCGTGTTAACTAGATCAGGTCGATCTTTGCAGCGACCGGATAGCGCGGTGGAGAATACCTTTGCGATCGCCACGCTCAAAAAAGAAGAGGCTACGTAAGGGCGATCGTTCACATACTGATCGAACGCGCCGCCCTGTCGAGCAGACTTTCGTACTAGTCCTACCGGGTCAATTTCTAGCAGTAGCGCCGCCGTACAGCGCTCAGCACGCGCTTCTGGATAGAAAACATGTGCCTGACCAAACCCCAACGCAAAAGTTTGAGTCCGCTCGGGATGCTTGTGCAGCAAATAACCCAAATCAGTCGCAGGCTGGTGCGTAGTGGACAGCGTTAGCAGCATTAAATATAAAAAGGGAATTGATAAAGCTATATTACTGCAATGTATTACGACCGTTCTTCCGCGCCGTACTAAGCCGGTGACCGTAAGTGAGCATAGTCTCGACTAAGCAGCTCCCTTCAATGCTAGTAATGTCTGGTCAGCCGCTGAGCTAAGCGTTACGGTGAGTTAAGGGTATGGCCTTGCAAAGCGTTGATTTTTACCCTCCCTATCTTATTGCTATGGCTACGCTTAAATCTGGCCACCTATTCGATGCCTACATCCGTTCTTAGAATTAAAGCCTTATCTACTCTGCGCGAAGCTTTTCTTGCTCTGCTACCCGTTGTTCTGATCATGAACAGCCTAGTGATAATGGGCAAGCTCATTCAGATAATCAACATCTGGGGCATTCCTATTCCTGATGTGGGTAGTGATGCTATTAGCCGACTCTATTACTTTCTCCTGCCGCTCTTTGTCAGTCTATCGCTCAGTACGCTGCTTGCCCAAGAGAAAGGCCTCGATCAGATCGGGACGCTGCTGATTGTTATGGTCTGTTTTCTGCGAGGCACCGGCTTTCTTAGCATTAGCTTAGACGCTCAGCTCAGCTCCTATCATGGCTCCGTACTCACCAGCATCCTAGTAACTTGGATAGCCATCAGGCTACTGCACCATTTCTCTACAAAGCCTCGCCTGCAGCTTGTCTCCAGCAGAGATCCTTCTCGTGACGAAATCAGTCCTAGACTTGTCAGTGCGCTCAACCTTATCATTCCTGGCTTCCTAACCGTTTTGTGCGTTGAGCTGCTTAGGCTAGGGGCTGTGAGACTAGTAGATATGACCCTGCTAGCTCAAACAGGTTTTCAGATTCGCCCGATGGAGCCTGTTCGAGAACTTATCCTATACAAAGCCATTTCCCTGTGCTCGTGGCTTGTTGGTATTCATGGCGAGCATAGCGCTTCTGGGTTTTTCCGCTCTTTGTACAACACCCCTGTTGGTGACGCCACAGCTATTCAGCTCAATACCTTTCATGCGGCTTTTGTCAACATGGGCGGCACGGGTTCCACGCTGCCGATTCCTTTTATCATCTTGTTCTCAAAACGGCTGTCTCGGTTTAGGGCGATCGCCAAAATCAGCCTTCCTTTCTCTCTATTCACTATCAACGAAACGCTGTTGTTTGGACTTCCTATTCTGTTCAATCCCGTTTTCTTGATACCCTTTCTCTCCACAGCCTTTGTGAATATGGCGATCGCACTTACCGCCATCCACTTCAACCTGTTCACCGTTAGCCCCGATCCCATCTACTGGATGACCCCGCCTTTCTATAAAGCCTACGTCGCTAGCGGTGGCTCCGGTTGGGCGATGCTCACCCAGCTCGTCTGCATCGTCATTGATGGATGTATTTATTATCCCTTCTTGCTCATTGCGGCACAGCGATATGAGGCTCCCAAGGATCTCTTTGATCTTTTTCACAAAAACAACGGTCGCTTTCTGAGCGAAGCGCTAGTTCAACGCCGAGAGACAGATTTCTTCACGCAGCAAGAATCCCATATAAAATCTGCCGCCGTTTGCCAGAGTGTACTCAGCCAGCTAAAAAAAGGTCGTTTCCTACTTTACTTTCAACCTAAGGTAAGTGCCAGTACACTAAAGATTGTTGGACTAGAAGCCCTTCTCCGTTTCCAAACCCACACCGGACAGATCATCCCACCAACTTTTTTGCCTACCCTGTATCAGCAAGGTCTCTCCAAAACAGTCGATCAAAAAGTCATCGATCTGGTATTCGACGACCTACGCCATTGGCAGGCAAAGAAGATAGCAATTCCACCGATCGCACTCAACTTCGATAAAGACTTTCTCCTTGACACCACAGCCGTTAAAGATTTTATTCGTAGGGCTAAAGAATTTGGCGTATATTTCTGCATCGAAATTACAGAACATACCTACGTAAAAGAAGGTAAAGCTCTTGCCCTTGCCGTCCGCCATCTCCGCGCCGCCGGACATCGTATCTCTATTGACGACTTTGGTTCTGGATACTCCTCTCTCACGAGCCTAGTTTCTCTAGAAGCGGACGAAATCAAGCTTGACAGAGCTCTCGCTGTCCCAGCCAAGAACGAAGTAGAACGTGGCATGGTTCTTCTGGTTTCAAGTATCCAGCTTTGCCACAAACTCGGGTTTTCAGTTGTGGCCGAAGGTATAGAAACTAAAGATCAACTCCACTTAGTTCAACGGTGCGGTGTAGACGTTGTTCAAGGTTACTACCTCGGGCGACCAGTAAGCCTTCAGCAAGTTAACCAGTACCTTCTAAAAACAGACTATGGTGAAAGCACGTAGTCCGAAACAGCTTTAGTTTCCTACGTGTCCCGTACCTGTTTAGCGTATACATCGAGACCCACCCCGTCACTACGTGCCACCCCTCCCGTGGAGGGGATTTACTTCAGGTAGCGATGTTAGAGGTAACCGATCTCGACTCTCAACGTCGCATAGC
>NZ_JADEXO010000216.1 GCF_015207105.1 cf. Phormidesmis sp. LEGE 11477 | reverse complement strand
GGATCGTTTTGGGCGATTTGTTGCAGTTTTTGGTGCCAGATGCCGTAGGGGACTCTTTCGATGGGGTAGCCTGCGGTTTGGCAGGCGGTGAAGAGTAGATCGGAGGAGGCGGGCTGAGGGTGGATGAGGTGGAAGGCTTTGCTGAGGGCTTTGGGTTGCTGGGAGAGGTAGACGATGGCTTTGCTGGCGTAGTCTACGGGGAGCATGTCTAGGGGAAGTTCTCCTTGGGGGGCCGCGCTGGATTGGATGTAGCCCTGCATGAGCCGGTAGAGAAAGTCGTTGGGGTTGAATGCGCCTGTTTTGCTGTGGCCGGAGAGGGGGCCGGGGCGGTAGATAGTGACGGGGAGATGGCGATCGCGCGCCTGAGCGACAAGCTGTTCAGCAACCCATTTGCTGCGGTTGTAGCCGCCGACAGGAACCGGATAGCGGCTGAGATCGGATTGCTCATAAATTTTGGTTTGGCCGGGAAGGGGTGTGGGCGGTAGAACGCTGAGCGTGGATGTATAGTGAAGCGTTTTGAGTTTGTTTTGAAAGGCGAGTTTTAAGATTTCTCGGGTGCCGAAGACGTTAGGGGCTCTTAGCTTTGCGTAGGGAGAAAGGTGATGAACCTGTGCGCCATTGTGATAAATCACATTAATGCAGCTGGCAAGGTCTTGAAACTCCTCTGGTGAAAGACCAAGGTGAGGTTTTGCCAGGTCTCCAGCAATAGGAACGATTCGTTCCTCGAAGCTATTTTCCCAGATGCCGTAGTTTAATAGGCAAGCTTTGATTTTATTCAGTCCTACGATTGGATTATCTGTGCTGTCAGTTCGGACTAGACAGTAGATAGAAGCGTTTGTTTGCTGGATTAGCTCGCAGAGTAAGAATGCGCCGAGAAAGCCGGTTGCACCTGTAAGAAGAATGTTGAGCGCGTGGGATGGTGAAGATTCTTCTGTTTGATCGGAATTAGACCGAATTTCTGGAGGGAGAATAACGTCTTGCTGCCAGTCTTCAGAGATTGGCTTGGAGTGAGATTTGGATGATGTGATATTGTTATTTTCACTCTGAACTTCAGTTGCACTGCCTTTGAGAAGCGCAATGATAGCAGGCTTATTTCTCTTGAGCTGAGCAGTGATGTCTGGCGTGAGTGCGCCTTTTGGGGCGTTGCATCGAAGCGTGCCTTTATCTAGCCAAAGGCGAATGTCGAGAGATTGGAGCTGGGTGAGAAAGTGAGTCAGCTCGTCAGCGGTACTGGTGTTGAGGGGAGTGGAAGCAGGGGTGGACATTCTAGCTTTTGCTTTCTGGTTATTTGTCTGAGCGTGACTGTCTGAAGGCTGTGCGATCGCCGCAATAGGAATGAGTGAAGTTGTCTTCCTCGTTAAGGGTTTGGACGAGAGCGTGATTTCTTCTTTTCCGAATAGGCGATCGCACTCTTTCCCATCCTGCTTACACATTTCAACCAGCCGATCCGATTCCACAATTGGCGCAGCATCCGGCTCATAGTTAATAGAGGTAATGTACGTGAGCCAAGGCTCTTGGCCCATTGCGTAAATGTATACCTGTTGGGGGTTGAGCTGCTGTACAAGTGCGTGGGCGCGATCTGCATTAGAGCCATCGAGTCTTCTAGTTTGCGATTGGCTACGTGAAACGGCTTCGGGAAGCAGTGGCCCATAGGCCCAGGTATAGGGTGCGCCTTCGCATTCCATACCTAAGAACAATAGATCTAGATCGCCAAGGAGATGGTGAATGTGAGCGTAGAGAGCAGTATCTAGATTGTTGGAATCAGCGGCGCAGAGAATGGAACGACCCTTGATCTTTACCCAATAGGCATTTTTAGCGGCGATGTTGAGATCGCCATGCTCACCCAGTACCGGAATGCTGGTAATTTCTCCATCAGGCAGTGAGATGCTATCTAATTCGTCTAGGTTAATGACGTTAGAGAAGCCGATTTGCTGAAGTGCAAGCTTGAGAGACGGATCGAGCAGGGAGCCTTTTTGACTGCTGGGTACGACAATATGCTTGATCTTATGGCGTAGTTGCAGCAGCGTTTCTAGCATGACGTGATCCTGATGGTTGTGGGTGATCAGGGCGTAGTCAATGGTATCCGGCAAGTCTAGGTAGCTGTAGCGCTCTACACCCGTGGGATGCTCGTAGCTGATGAGCGGATCGACCAGAACAGAGAGATTGTTGATTTCTATGAGGACGCAGGCGTGGCCAAAATAGCGAACGCGAACACCGTCGCCTGTGTATGGTTGGAATCTGCGCGGAGCGTGGGGAGTGAAGAGACTATGGAAGAAAGGTCGATCATCTGCGGAAATGTTGAGGAGAGTGGCGATCGCCTTGACAGACTGAGGCACATACCGCATTTGAAAAAGCTGATCTAGGCGAGCATCAGTAAAAGGAATGCTCAACGGCAAACTCTCATTATCCGGGAGCCGAGGTGTGCTCATGACGAAGGCCCGCTGATCGCAGTCGGCAACGCGCAGCATGAGGCTGTGGCCTGCATCGCTGTAGTATTCGCTGCGGTAAAGTAAGCCCTCAATGAAGCGAATAGAAGCACTGTCGCAAGCATCGTAGACTAGTTCTACATAGCCTTTGAGGGCTGCGGGCAGCTTGGCATAGAGGGGTTCGAGAGACTTTCCAGGCGGATGAGCTTTAAGGATTGCGTTGAGAGTGTCGATAGCTTCGCTGAGGGCGATGAGGCGCTGCTGTTCTTTCTTTGTTTTTTTGAGAAGCGATCGCACTTCATCCACGCGGCTAGCCGGATGCTGAATAAATGGCCCACCCATCA
The DNA here is from genome assembly GCF_015207105.1 of cf. Phormidesmis sp. LEGE 11477. Lineage (GTDB taxonomy): Bacteria > Cyanobacteriota > Cyanobacteriia > Phormidesmidales > Phormidesmidaceae > Phormidesmis. The sequence continues at coordinate 1,314 of NZ_JADEXO010000216.1, read as the reverse complement.
TGGCCGGATCTTTCAGCGTAGTTTCATGAACCTCTGGTGCGTTCACAAATGACTGCATCACCTTGAACTGAGACTGCGTGAGATATCGCGCCGCCGTTGCGGGAGAGATTAGATAGCTCCAGGCATACCACTGATTAATCAATGGCTCTGCAATCACATCGGGTTTGAGATACCCGATAAAATCTTCTGTTGATTTCTTTGCCATAGAGTTCACAGTGCAATCTCCTCCCGTTCCTCTTCGTTATCTACCGGCTGTTGCATCTGGACCGCCCGCATTTGAGCCAGGTGCTGCTTTTGTTCTATCCGCTGTGCCAGCGTCGCTACGGTAGTGGCCTCAAATAAATCAACTACCGTAATCTCAACGTCGAATACGGTTAATAACTGAGAGACTAGCTGAGTTGCGAGTAAGGAATGTCCGCCAAGTTCAAAGAAATCGTCATAGATGCTGATGGATTCTACAGACAGGATTTGTGAAAAGATTTGTGCTAAAGACTTTTCGGCTTCGCTGCGGGGTGCAACCTGTGGCTGAGAAGAAAGCGCAACGGGGGCGGGCAGCGCCTTTATGTCCACCTTGCCGTTAGGGGTGAGTGGCAGCGCCGGGAGCCACATAAAGACAGACGGCACCATATATTGCGGCAGCATTTCGGCGACAAACTGGCGAACATCAGCGGGGGTAGTGGCTTCTACGCTGTTGCTGTTAGCAGGAATGCCGTAAGCTACTAGTCTTTTATCACCGGGTTCATCTTCTCTCACAATTACCAGAACCGTTTTAATATCTAGATGAGATTGAAGAATACGTTCGACTTCTCCTAACTCAATGCGGAAGCCTCGAATCTTAGTTTGAGTGTCGATACGACCTAGAACCTTGATGCGGCCATCGGGGAGGTAGGTGGCGAGATCGCCTGTTTTGTAGAGAGTGGGCGACTGTTGCTCACTTCCGCGTTTAAAGAACGGGTTTGGAATGAATCGTTCTGCGGTGAGGTCAGACCGATTTAGATAGCCTCTGGCAATACCAACGCCGCCGATATGAAGTTCTCCGACTGCGCCGACGGGCAACAGTTGAAGATTGTCGTCTAGGATGTAGAGCTGTTTGTTGGTGCTGGGCAGAAGGGTCGGCTCGGTATCGTGTCCGTTGCCGCAAGCCACCATGCTGGCGTTGACGGTGGTTTCAGTGGGGCCGTAGGCGTTGATGAACAGGCGATTTTGACTCCATGTGTTGATAAGTGTAGGCGTGGGAGGTTCGCCGCCGACGAGAACCATGCGGAGGTCGGGGAAGTCGAGGTAGGGGACGCTGGTGAGCTGTCTCTTATACAC